>JBLIIE010000072.1:0-26637 GCA_047634635.1 Granulosicoccus sp.
TGCCATGAACTCGTAACTTTCAGGTGATCCGGAAGCGCCCGCAATCAGTAGGACCAGAAGTACAATAGCCATGCTGTTGACGATGCCCGTAGCGCGGTGAGCGATGGACAGGTACGCGGTTAGCGGCAATTTGTAGACTTGCAGGTGGGGTGAGAGCGGGCGCTTGTCATTCCAGGCCATGTTGATCTTTATTTCCGAATTTGTTGCTCGGCGATTGTCTGCCGAGAGGTTGATGTGGAATTTTGTGAAGCTTGAGTAACGTTAAAAGTCAGTACAGCGACCCTTTTTTTCCCAATCCCCGTATCGTGTCGGGTCCAGACCTGCTTGTCCGCCACTCTCCTGAGCTGGCGTTACCGGAAGGTCATAATTAGGTGCTACGGCATTTTGCGCGACATGTGAAGAGTCTCTAGAGGAATCCTTCGAAGAACTTTCAGGTGTTTGTTGCTGTCCTTCATCTTTAGTGATGACGTCTGAGCAATTTAGTGTGGTGTCTTGTGGTTTTTTAGTCATAATCTAAGAATACGAAATATCTTCAGTTATGAAGTACATACGTTGATAGTAGCAAGTCGGCACATTTCATATTTCCCTAACGCGAAGTTTGTGCCGATTTAATGTAAAAACTAAGGATAAGGATCCGAACTTATGAGTAATGAATGGGTAGAAATGCTCAAATCGCATGAAATCGAACCTGAAGAGGCTGATGCCTCTGTCATGGCTCGGGTTAAACGGTTTTCTCAGAAAATTCCACAAATTGTTGATCTTTCTGGATTTTCCGTTGTAGAAATAAAGGGTGAGGAGGCACCAGTATTTCTTCAGGGGCAGTTCTGTAACGACGTTCAGCAAGTCTCTTCCACTCGTGCTCAGATTACTGGCTATTGTACGCCCAAGGGAAGGTTACTTGCGTTACCAACGATAGTCGGTATCGAATCAGGGTTTAGATTGTTAGTTCCTCAGTCCATAAAAGACGCCCTCATCAAGCGCCTGAGCATGTTCGTCATGCGCGCGAAAGTCAGTATTCGAGAATTGCCGGATATGCGATGTGTGGGTGTTATCGCTGCAGATGATGGGTCTTGTAGCGTTATTCAATCGCTTATCGATTCTGTGCCAGTGGCGCTATTCGATGTTTCAACCTCGCAATCTGTGCAGGTTATTCGCTGGCACGACGATCACACAGCGAAACGACGCGCTCGTTTCCTCGTTATTGCTGACAGTGAGGTGATTACAAGTGTGTGGAATCAGGAAGCAGAATTGGTTCGATCGGGGCAAAGCGCTTGGCGTCTAGCCGATATTAGCGCTGGAGTGCCGTCGATTACTGGCGGGGTGGTCGAAGCCTTTGTTCCTCAAATGATGAACATGCAGTTGATCGATGGTCTGAGTTTTACCAAAGGGTGTTATCCAGGCCAGGAAATAGTGGCACGGATGCACTATCTGGGTAAATTGAAGAGGCATATGCGACTTTTTCGGTTGCCCCTCGGCACTACGTCCTCGGCAACTGCAATGGGCCCGGACGTGGGGCCAGTTGCTGGTTCAAAGCTCACTTGTGGAACCGATCAGGAAGCTGGAGTAGTTGTTGACGCTGCGCAATCGGGTGACGACGCCATCTTTATACTCGCAGTGGTTAAAGTATCTACCAATGAAGCCACGCTTCAATATGACAATTTTGACCTTGTCGCGGGTGACCTGCCCTACGATTTACCTTCGCTAACTAGCGAATACCCAGATGCTGTTTAGTCACAATGCCTCTGATTTATAGCGCTGCTAATATCGTCGAGGCTCAATTAATTGTGGATGAGCTGCAAGCAGGTGGCATGCAGGCCCATGTCACCGGCTCATATCTCAGCGGTGCCATTGGTGAGCTGCCGCCCTCAGATGTTATCGGAGTTTGGCTTAATGAGCCGCAACATACTGATCGCGCAAGGGGAATAATTGATGTGTTTGAAGCCAGTCGTAACAGGCCTGAACGCGACTGGCGGTGCAACGAATGCGCTGAGGAAGTAGGTCGTGAATTCGGAGCTTGCTGGCAGTGTGGGCAAGCTCGTCCTCCAGACCCCTAATTCACTATCTAGTTAGTGCAAAGTTGCAAACAATTTGCGTCGATATTGTCCCACTAGGGGGTCATTACCGAGGACATTAAACAGGGCCAATAATTTTTCTCTCGGTGCGCCATTATTGTAATCAGCGTCCGTCTGTACCAGCTTCAACAGATGGTCCATTCCAGTTTGCATGTTGCCTGCAAGCGCCTCTGAAATAGCCAGCTTGTAACGAATTTCACTGCTGTCCGGATTTGCATCAAGCTGCATCTGGAGCTCCTGAGGGCTAGCTTCGGAATCGTTTTCACGAGCTAGTTCCAGCGTCCCAGCCAAGCGTCGACCACGTGCACCTTCACGTTCTGGCTCAGGCAGAGCTTTTAGACAGCTGTCTGCGGTATCCAGATCTCCGGTGCTGATACAGATTTGGCCTAGCGATAACAGAATCTCAATATTTTCGGGGTCATCAGCCTGCGCTGTTTGCAGCATTTTTCGAGCCTCTTCTGCTTGGCCCTCGGCGAATAACTCCATTGCCTTGTCGATTATCGAATCACCTGTATTTTCCTCCTCTGGAGGAGCTTCCGCTTCTAGGGCGGGGCCTACATGAGTTTCCAGAAAGGTGCGAACCTCACTTTCAGGCAGTGCACCCATAAACTCATTAACGAGCTCTCGATTTTTAAATAATTTGACAGTCGGCAAGCTTCTGATACCCAACTGCTGAGCGATGCCAGGGTTAGCCTCGGTATCCAGTTTTGCCAGGACAAAGGCACCGTTATATTCGATAGCCAGTTTTTCAAGGATCGGCATGAGGCTTTTGCATGGCCCACACCAATCTGCCCAGAAATCAACAAGGACAGGCGTGGTGTCTGAGCCCTCGACAACCACTTCCATGAAGTTTTCTTCGCTCAGTTGAACGATAAAAGGTGAGTCGGCCATGTTTATCCGAATAGTAATCAGTTAGAGGAAGGTATAAGTGTGTCGCCTGAATGCGTTTAATTCAAGAGCGGCGTCTTAAGCTACACTTCACTTGTCAGCGGTGCGAGGTCTTTCGCATTTTTTTTAAGGTACACGTCACTGGTATTTTGGTGAGTGAGTGCCTTTAGTCGCAGCTATCAGATACCTTAAACTTGAGCGATCAATACAATGCTTCGTCCATTGAAGTTCTCAGTGGGCTTGATCCCGTGCGAAAACGGCCCGGTATGTACACAGATACCCAGCGTCCTAACCATTTGGCGCAGGAAGTCATCGATAACAGCGTTGACGAGGCGCTCGCAGGGCATGCCTCAGATATTCGGGTAACGCTTTTTAAGGATGGTTCGTTAGAAGTTATTGATGACGGCAGGGGCATGCCCGTAGATAAGCACCCAAAGCTTAAAAAACCAGGGGTGGAAGTCATCCTGACGACTTTGCACGCGGGTGGGAAATTTTCCAATGATAATTACCGATTCTCTGGTGGCCTTCACGGCGTTGGCGTATCCGTAGTGAATGCACTGTCCAAAAAACTTGAAGTGTCCATTCGAAGGGCCGGTCACGAATATCTTGCGACCTTCAAAGGCGGGAATGTTGACGAGAAGCTCAAGAAGATCGGTGCTGTAGGGCAGAGAAATACGGGCACGAGAATCCGCTTCTGGCCCGATAAGAAATATTTTGATACTGATAAAATTTCATTGACCCGTCTGCGGCACCTACTCCGGGCGAAAGCCGTTTTGTGCCCCAAGCTTAAAGTGCGGCTGCACGATGAGGCCAGTGGTGATAAAGACGAATGGTATTACGAAGACGGTCTTGTTGATTACTTGACGAGTGCAATTGACGGCTTTGATCGACTGCCAGAACAACCGTTGTCTGCCAGTATGGCGTCCAGTACAGAAATGGCGGATTGGGCGGTTGCCTGGTTGCCAGAAGGTGGTGAGGGCGTTCATGAAAGTTATGTGAACCTGGTGCCAACGGCACAAGGAGGTACTCACGTGAATGGTTTGCGCACAGGTCTTACTGACGCCATTCGAAATTTTGCTGATTTCCGTAATCTCCTGCCTAGAGGAGTGAAGATTGCCCCTGAAGATGTGTGGGACAAAGTTAGCTACGTGCTCTCAATCAAGCTCGAAGATCCACAGTTTTCTGGGCAGACAAAAGAACGCCTATCCTCACGAGAATGTGTTGTCTTTATCTCTGGTGTTGTTAAAGATCACACCGCGCAATGGCTTAATCAGCATCCGGAAACGGGTGATCAAATTGCCGCCCTTGCTATCGCCAGTGCACAGGCCAGAGCGCGTTCTGGGAAAAAAGTGATTCGCAAGAAGCTTACTAGTGGGCCCGCCTTACCAGGGAAGCTAGCTGATTGCAGTTCTACAGATCTGAGTCTGACGGAGTTGTTTCTTGTGGAAGGAGACTCCGCAGGCGGTTCTGCAAAGCAGGCTCGTGATCGTACCTTTCAGGCCATCATGCCGCTGCGTGGGAAAATTCTGAACACCTGGGAAGCTGATATCGATCAGATTCTAGGTTCTCAGGAAGTTCACGATATCTCGGTCGCTATAGGCATGGATCCGGGGTCACCGAACCTTGAGAAGCTTAGGTACGGAAAAATTTGTATATTGGCAGATGCAGATTCTGATGGTTTGCATATCGCCACGTTAATCTGCGCATTATTTGTCAGGCATTTCCGAGCCTTGGTGCAGGAAGGTCATGTATACGTAGCAATGCCGCCGTTGTATCGGATCGACGTCGGCAAGGCCGTTTTCTACGCTGTCGATGATGCTGAACGGGCTGGCATAATGGCGCGCATAGAGGCTGAAAAACTGAAAGGCAAAGTCAGTGTTACACGCTTCAAAGGGCTTGGAGAGATGAACCCTTTGCAGTTACGCGAAACCTCAGTTGCTCCGGATACGCGACGCCTGATTCGTCTTACCATCGCTGATGGGGATGATACGAATAAGACCATGGATATGCTGCTCGCGAAAAAACGTTCTGGAGATCGTAAGATTTGGTTGGAAAGCAAGGGTGATTTGGCGGATATTCAGCTGTGAGTTCATTGCCACATAAACACGCTGGTCTTACTTTCCCTTTCGCCGACAAGCCTGCCGATGGCCGAGGTATACGAGTTGCTGAATCCATTGAGTGGTTCCGACTATCGTTGCCATTTGCTCTAGATCATGTCAATTGCTGGCTCTTGGGTGAGCTAGGGGATCATGTGCTCGTTGACACAGGTGTGGCCGATGAAGATAGTCGCTCACGATGGCAGAAAAATCTTTCTAAGCTCTCTTCAGGCGCATCAATACCATCAGTGGAAAAACTGCTGATTACGCATTTCCATCCTGATCACATGGGTCTTGCTGGTTGGTTTCAGCAAGCCGAATGTTGCCTGTTGGGCACAAAAGTAGAGACAGATTTTGCCCGTTTGCTGTGGCACATTGAAGATCAGGACTATGCTGATTTTTATGCTGACTGGTACCGTGCTAACGGATTGCCTGATTCCACAATTGCTGCGGTTCGAAGAAATTCAAATACTTACAAAAAACTGGTATGTCAGCCACCGTCACAGGATGCCTGGACACTTCTCGAAGAAGGTGAGCATATCGTGCTCGGTGGTCACGAATATGAAGTCATGATAGGCCGTGGTCACGCCCCAGATATGATTATGTTGTATCGAGCAGCCGATCACGTGCTTATCGCGGCGGACCAAGTGCTACCAAGCATTACACCTAATGTGAGTGTAATGCCACGTTCGGAAGATTCCAATCCGTTGAAAAGTTTTCTGGATTGTTTGTTGCGTCTTCGCGAATTACCTGAGGACACGCTGGTACTTCCATCGCACGGTGACCCTTTTCGAGGGTTATGGGCAAAACTGGATGCATTGGCAGTTCACCACGATCAACGACTGGAAGAAGTACTTGGTGCCTGTGGAACGCCACAATCAGCCTTTAATTTGTTTGGAGTGTTGTTTCGCCGGGAGCTCGACGCCCAGCAAACCTCCTTCGCGCTAGGCGAAAGTCTGGCACATCTTCATTATCTTGAGTCAAATGGCCAGCTGCAGCGTCAGGTAAAGAATGGGGTGGATTACTTTATTCGAGCCTGAGCGTCATGAACCCAACGCTTAGGAGGTAGGTAACTTAGCGGTTCAACGAGGTGGACAAGGTCGATGCAGGCCGAGTATTATTAAGCACCTTATTGATGGGGAAATTCGGCTTAGGTGGCGTTTTTCTCCTTTTTTGTATGTGCAACGCTGGAATCCCTCACGCCCGTGTCTCGAACTGCCATTCTCGTCCTTGCCGACGGCACCTGTTTTGATGGAATCGCTATCGGTATAGATGGCCTGTCAGTGGGTGAAGTTGTTTTTAATACTGCCATGACTGGCTACCAGGAGATCCTCAGTGATCCATCCTATGCACAACAGATAGTTACGCTAACTTATCCCCATATAGGAAGCACTGGGACGAACCCTGAGGACATGGAATCGTCGTCAGTTCACTGTGCTGGCCTTGTCATTCGTGATCTACCAAGACTTCACAGTAATTTTCGTGCAACTCAGAGTCTGGGTGAGTTTCTGCACCATAATCGTGTTGTTGCTATCAGCGATATCGATACTCGAGCGTTGACGCGGCATTTGCGTGAGCATGGAGCGCAAGGCGGCTGCATTATGGCCGGCCCTGATATCAGTGAGGCGACGGCTCTCGCAGCGGCCAAAAACTTTCCAGGTTTGTCCGGTATGGATTTGGCCAAGGTAGTAACGTGTGCTGAACCTTATTCTTGGGCATCTGGAAGCTGGTCGCTAGATCCTGATACCGTGAAAGTGTCGGAACCTGCGGCGGCCCAACGACATATCGTAGCCATGGATTTTGGTGTGAAGCACAACATTCTTCGATTGTTTGTAGATCGAGGTTGTAAGGTGACGGTTGTACCCGCCACTTATACTGCCAAACAAATTCTTGCGCTAAATCCTGATGGTTTATTTCTGTCTAACGGGCCGGGTGATCCTGAGCCTTGCGACTATGCGATTACCACCATACGCGAGCTGCTTGCCAAGCAATTGCCAACGTTCGGAATCTGCCTGGGACATCAATTATTGGCTTTGGCTTCCGATGCGAAAACGATAAAAATGAAATTTGGTCATCACGGTGCGAACCATCCAGTGCTGGATACCGCAACAGGCAAAGTCATGATTAGTAGTCAAAATCATGGATTTGCAGTAGATGCCGATTCCTTGAACGACACTCTGGCGATAACCCATGTTTCTCTGTTCGACAACAGCTTGCAGGGTCTTCGTAGACTAGATGTTCCCGCCATGGGATTCCAAGGACATCCTGAGGCAAGCCCTGGCCCTCACGACGTTGAGGAATTGTTCGATCAATTCATGAAACTTCTGCCCGTTGCCTAAGGCGTTACTTCGATTACTGGTTTTTTCTAAACATGCCAAAACGCGCTGACATAAAAAGCGTCCTGATCATCGGTGCCGGCCCCATAGTTATTGGGCAGGCCTGTGAATTCGATTATTCCGGTGCTCAGGCCTGTAAGGCCTTACGTGAAGAAGGATTTCGCGTCATTCTTGTCAACTCTAATCCAGCAACGATCATGACTGATCCTGCTATGGCCGACGCTGTTTATATAGAGCCTATCGATTGGCGTGTGGTTCGCAATATTATCGAGCGTGAAAGACCTGATGCTCTGCTACCGACTATGGGTGGTCAAACAGCGCTCAACTGCGCACTTGATCTAGCTCGCGAAGGAGTACTCGAAGAATTTGGTGTTGAAATGATTGGTGCACGTCCTGAGGCCATCGACATGGCTGAAGATCGCGACAAGTTCCGCAAGGCAATGACAGAAATTGGCTTGGACACTCCAAGAGCCGCTATCGCACACACAATGGATGAAGCCTGGGTGGGGCAGAAAAGCATCGGATTTCCTTGCATTATTCGACCTTCCTTCACGATGGGTGGAAGCGGAGGTGGAATCGCCTACAATCGTGAAGAATTCGAAGACATTGTTGTGCGCGGACTCGACTTGTCCCGAACTTCTGAAGTCTTGCTGGAAGAATCCGTTCTTGGATGGAAAGAATATGAAATGGAGGTTGTTCGAGATACAGCCGACAACGTCATAATTGTTTGTTCTATAGAGAATCTAGACCCAATGGGCATTCACACAGGAGATTCCATTACGGTAGCTCCTGCACAAACGCTCACTGATAAGGAATACCAGATTATGCGTAATGCGTCTTGTGCCGTGTTACGGAAAATCGGGGTAGATACTGGTGGCTCCAACGTCCAGTTCGCCATAAATCCGGTAAATGGGGCGATGATTATTATCGAGATGAACCCGCGAGTTTCTCGATCTTCTGCTCTGGCATCGAAAGCAACAGGTTTCCCGATTGCTCGAGTTGCGGCAAAGCTTGCTGTTGGATACACACTTAACGAATTACGTAACGAAATTACTGGAGGCGCGACACCTGCCTCTTTTGAGCCCAGTATCGATTACGTAGTTACAAAAATTCCGCGTTTTACGTTTGAGAAATTCCCAGCGGCTGATAGCCGTCTAACAACTCAGATGAAGTCTGTGGGCGAAGTCATGGCCATTGGCCGGACCTTCAAGGAGTCACTGCAAAAAGCGCTACGGGGTTTGGAAATCGGTGTAAGCGGTTTTGATGAAGTTGTGCCGGCAGACTTGTCCGAGGAAAGTAAACTCGAGATTATCGATCGGGAAATCAGGGTAGCGCGTGACCAGCGACTCTGGTACGTGGCAGAAGCCTTCCGGACTGGACAAAGTGTCGAGGAGCTTTTTGAGGCAACTGCTATCGATCCTTGGTTTTTGTATCAGATAAAAGAACTTATCGATACGGAGAAGCACGTTCGCAGACAAACCATGGAATCCTTGGATGCGTTTGCCCTCAAGCAACTGAAGCGTGATGGTTTTAGTGATACACGCCTGTCTTATTTGTTGAATGTGACTGAAAACGAATTCCGAGCTTATCGTCAGGAAAAGGGTATCAAGCCAGTCTTCAAGCGTGTTGATTCCTGCGCTGCAGAATTCGCCAGTAATACCGCCTATATGTATTCCACGTACGAACAAGTCTGTGAGTCAGAACCGACCAACAGAAAAAAAATCATGGTGCTTGGAGGGGGGCCTAATCGCATTGGGCAGGGTATTGAGTTTGACTACTGCTGTGTTCATGCCGCTCTGGCTCTTCGAGAAGATGGCTATGAGACTATTATGGTCAATTGCAACCCGGAGACAGTTTCAACTGACTTTGACACCTCAGACCGACTTTATTTTGAACCTCTGACGCTTGAAGACGTATTGGCGGTCATTGACGTCGAAAAACCGTTTGGTGTCATCGTACAATACGGTGGGCAGACACCTCTGAAGCTTGCTCGTGATCTGCTGGCTGCAGGTGCACCAATCATTGGTACGTCTCCAGACTCAATTGATTTGGCAGAAGATCGTGAGCGCTTTCAGCAACTAATAGTAGATTTGGGATTACTGCAACCTCCTAACCGAACGGCTCGGACGCCAGAGCGCGCGTTGGAACTTGCGGCAGAAATTGGTTACCCATTGGTGGTTCGTCCTAGTTATGTCCTGGGTGGGCGTGCGATGGAGATTGTGCAGGAAGCCAGCGAACTGTCTCGTTATATGCGAGAGGCTGTGACAGTTTCCAATGACTCTCCTGTGTTGTTAGACCGTTTTCTGAACGATGCAGTCGAGGTCGATGTTGATGCTATTTGTGACGGTACTGATGTTGTCATTGGCGGCATCATGGAACATATTGAAGAAGCAGGAATTCATTCGGGTGATTCGGCGTGCTCATTGCCACCGTTTTCTCTGTCCAAGGAAGTCTGTGATGAGCTTTCCAAGCAAATTGCACAAATGGCACACGGTTTAGGTGTCATTGGTTTGATGAACACGCAATTCGCTATTCAGGGAGACAAGATTTTTGTTCTGGAGGTCAATCCACGTGCATCCAGAACTGTGCCGTTCGTATCCAAGGCAACAGGTGTGCAGCTAGCGAAAATTGCTGCGCGTTGTATGGTGGGGCAAAGCCTGGCTTCACAAGGCGTTTTTGACGTGCCCACACCCGACTTTTTTAGTGTGAAAGAATCGGTATTCCCGTTCGCAAAGTTTCCAGGTGTCGACACCTTGCTTGGGCCAGAAATGAAATCTACCGGTGAAGTTATGGGCTCTGGCAAGACGTTTGGTGAGGCCTTTTACAAAGCATCTTTGGGAGCCTCCTCTGAATTGCCGCAATCTGGAATTGCCTTTATCAGTGTTCGTGATCAAGACAAATTTGGGGTTATTCAGGTCGCAAAAAATCTGGTTGCTGCAGGTTTTACGCTTTTAGCAACAGACGGCACTCAGCAAGCTATAGTTGATGCAAATATAGCTTGTGAACGCATCAACAAACTTAGGCAAGGTCAGCCGCATATACTTGATCAAATTAAAAATGATGTAATCAGTCTGGTCATTAACACAACAGACGGACGTCAGGCCATTGCGGATTCTTATTACATCCGTCAGCACGCGTTACGGAGAAAAATTCCGTATACGACGACATTATCCGGCGCAAACGCAATATGTGCAGCGCTCTCTCATTCAGTAACTGACCCGGTTTACCGGCTCAGTGATATACATTCGGAGACAGCATGATTAAGGTTCCTATGACAAAGCGTGGCGAATCAAAGTTACGTGCAGAGCTGGCTGACCTGAAAGGCAATCAGCGACCCACCGTTATTCAAGCTATCGCGGAAGCGCGAGAGCATGGCGACTTGAAAGAAAATGCCGAATATCACGCAGCTCGTGATCAACAGAGTTTCATTGAAGGTCGCATCAAGGAAGTTGATGCGAAACTGTCAACTGCGCAAGTCATTGATGTCACGACGCTTCCAAACAATGGCAAGGTAGTATTTGGTACGACAGTGAAACTCTTAGATATGAATTCCAATGAAGAAATCACTTATCAGATTGTGGGTGATGACGAGGCGGATCTCAAAGCGCGGCGTATCAGTTTTGGTTCACCCGTAGCCAAAGCCTTGATTGGGAAACTGGAAGGTGATGAGGTTGGTGTGAATACACCCAACGGAATTCGTGAATACGAGATTCTGGGAGTGAGCTACATCTAAAAATAGGGGGTGTATTTTCCCTTTAATCCTTTGCCTATAGACTGTCAACATCGGCAAGGCTGATTTTGCTAACCGTACTTATGTGGCAAACTGCAACGCTAAATTGACGATATTGCCAGGTGATATTTGCAGAGCCTAGCACCCCTTCAGTATTTTGCAAATTTAGGTTGACCTCATGAGCCACTGCCAGCGATCCAATTCGACCCTTGCCTCAAGGCGTCAATTCCTGCTGCGGTCCTCCGTTGGCGCAGCAATGCTCAACAGTACAGGCGCTCGAGTTGCTGTATCTGCAGCCTCGACTCTACTTGTCACCTCTACTGTTGAAGCAGCAGTTGAAGAGACTCCAAGCGTGGTTGGTGCACTAACAGCACTGGACCCAGCGGCTCCGCGCCACCTAAATCTGTATAGTTTGCATACTAAAGAAGAGCTCAGCATTGTGTATTTCACACACGGTATGTACATCGATGAAAATATCAAGGCTTTGAACTACCTAATGCGTGATCGTCGAGCCAACAAGACGACATCCATGGATGTCAATCTCTACGATCAACTGCTATTGATTCAAAGGACTTTCGATAGCAACGAGGCGATACATGTTTTGTCTGGTTACCGCACTGCAGAGACTAACGCTAAGTTAAGAAGACGTTCTACGGGAGTTGCTAAAAATAGCTTGCATATGGAGGGTCGGGCAGCTGATTTCTACATTCCTGGTGTGCCCGTAAAGAAATTGCAAAAAGTTGCTTTAGGGCTGAGCTCTGGTGGTGTGGGCCTGTATAGCAAATCTAACTTCATCCATGTAGACACTGGAATGGTGCGCCATTGGGGTAAGTAAGACGGTTCCATACGAATTCGATTTTATTGGATGTTCAACGACCTGGTTTGAATATTCCGTGATGTACGTCTCAACTTGACGGTCAACGATTGACACACTGCGAGTTTTTCTTGATTAACGTATTTGGCTTTGGCTGGAATAGAGCCAGCCACTTGTGCGAAAAATGCCTTAATCCTTATCTGAGTTACACCGGTCTCCGGCTCAATAGAACTCAATAATGTATAGCGACTTACATTATTGGAATTTTCTTCGTGAGCCTCTCCGCAATGGCAGTCAGCTGCTCAATACACTGTTAGCGGACTGTCATAGAATTGCCATTCGGCTGTGAATCGCCAGGTTTCTGACGGATCGCAATGGTAAAAAAATGTCCGGAGAAAACAGTGACGAAAATTACATTTATAGCGACTCTGTTAAGAAAGAGCGCTCTACCTTCAATCTTCACCGTACTTGGCTTAATGTCAGCAGTGGTATCAACCTCTGCTAGTGCTGCAAAGTTCGGTGTAAAAATCGTCAATGAATCAGGACAAGCGGTAGAAGGTGCGGCAGTCTGCGTTGGCATGCCTGGAAACTACACCCAATTTGGTTCTCTGCTTACTGATGAGAGCGGATTGGCGATGCTTGATGTTCCACTGGTCCCTTTTGTGTTGACAGTATCCAAGAGTCAATTAGGAGCTATAAAAATGAACGAACCCGCCCGTGGGTACAATCTCATTAAGCAGCTGACTCTGATGCAGGGTACCTTTGGACCAAAGTGCAATGTTGTTGGTTTGGTGAAATCAGAGTCATCGGTTAGGATTTCTGATGTACAAATCACTGATAATACGTTTGCCACAACGTTGAAGCTTCAAGTCGTTGGGGAACCTACCGAGTACCGGATTGGTCGATCATCCTCATTTACAGGCGCACAATGGAAGCGTTTTGACACATCGATTCCATTGTCTGCGAGTTTATCTGAAGAAAACGAGGTGTATATCCAGATGCGACGTTACAAGGGTCTTAACAAGAGCTGGATTGAAGCAAGATCCGATATTGTAACCGTGAAACTGCCCACTTTTGAATAGGTGGGTAAAGAGGCAGAATTATCCGAACGATTCGTTAGTTCAGTAATAACTGGAGTTGAGATAGTTCTTACTTAATTACTTATCTAGCTCTGCTAGCTCTTCATGACTTAGTGTGCGAGCTTCCTCCTCAAGCATAACTGGTATGCCATCTCGAATCGGGAATGCTAACGCAGCCTGACGCGACCAGAGTTCGTCGTTTTGTTTGTAAAGCTTGCCCTTAGTGACAGGGCACACCAGAATATCAAGAAGTCTTTTGTCCATAGGCTGAGTCTAGCCCAGACTCAGCCTATATGGGGGATCAGCGGATAATCTCCTGACCTCCTTTATCTACTCCTAGTATTTCAATGTCGCCGACATGGTGATGACCGCACGCATTCATGCATCCTGAGAACTTGATGCTGATGCTGGAGTCTCATGTCGACATCGATGTGTTCGGTGGCTTACTAGATACCGTTACCTGGGACGATTCGATAAACGCCTTGCTCGATAGTGGATTGTGTACCCGAATTTGTCATGCTACTCACACCTGTAGCTACGAAGTATAGGGCTTCGAAGTCACCACCAGAAAATCCTGCTGGCAGTGAAGATTCTCCTGTGTAGCTCAATGAAGAGTTAGATGCTAAATTGGTTACAGCTGGATTTACAGATTCCACGCTCACGATATGCCGTCCGTTTAACCCCATAATCTGAGCAGCAGTCATATTCACGTGACTGTTCATTGCTAGATTCGATGCGGATTCTGCGGCTTGAAATGTTGCTGCTGATCTAATAGCGTTCACAGCCATACGATGCTCTAGTGTCGAGCTGCGCATAACTGAGACTCCCATGATCGATAGCATGAAAATCATGACCATCGCTACAAGCAGGGCACCACCACGTTGTGAATGAATGTATTCCATTGGATGTCTTTCTCGTAGGTTTGTTAGTTGTTGAGGTCGCGACGGTTGCGGATCTTCACTGTAGTATTGAAGGCTTGGCGGTATCTTCGATCACGAGGGTGAGTACCTGCAGTTGCAGTGGATCCTGTGGCTGCAATTATTGGTTGTCCGGCAAGGGTGTATGTTCTTCTGTCTAGCTGATCGTTAATCGGGTCTTCCGATACCATCAATAAACCAACTCTAATACTTTCAATATCCTGTGGTCTAAGATCTACACTGTCTGGAGCTAAAAAACTAAGAGCGTTGGTTCCTGTTCGAGCACCAAATAATATGCGCATGTTCTCAACTCCGGAGATCATGAGTACTGGTGGGTTATCATCTTCGTAAGGCAACTTTTGCTGGTATAAACCTGTAATCATTGTGCTGTCACCACTAACGGAGCCTGTGTCACCAACGTAATATATATTAGAATTAAAACGCATGAACTTTGTATTTCGATCGGCCAGATAGTCATAACTCAAAGAGTTACTTATATTTTCTCCGTTTCCATGTGCAACATTTCCGTTGGTTCCCACCGAACTTACTTTAATTAAATCCGATCCGGTGCAGTTGCTGATGATGGCAAACTCTCCTGTTTGAATGTTAAATGGTTCACTGCTTACGCCTGCGCGGGTGTCCACCGGAATTGGATCTGAACGGTCAGGCACGCTGCCTCCAACGTTATCTAAAAGTGGGAATGTTGCTGCGGAACCAAATTGCAATGTTAATGCGTGAGTATTTGGAATCACATTAGCTAGTCGTGCCAGCCCAATCGGGGGAGGTGGATTCCAGACTGTAGCCGAGGCTACAACGGAGCCGATTGCCACTGTATTTTTCAGATTGTTCGTTGGTGCTCCAATAGCAAGTATGTTGGCGCTTCCACGGTTAATGTCCTTACAACCTTGATAGCCGGCCATCCGAATGTCAGACGACAGCTGGTTCAATGCGTAACGTGCGTTCTCCTGCATATCAGCCATAGTAGTATTCAGATCAGAGCTTCGTTTGTTTCCACTAAAGACTGTAAAAATACCGGCAGACAGCATTAATCCAAGGACCATCGCGATCATTAATTCAATCAGTGAAAAACCACGATTTTGACGGGTTCGCATCCTCATTGTCTTGTCTCTAATTGAAATTGAATGGCTAACGATTGATCTTCATTGTCGCCTTGAACTAGTTCGGTCCAGTTCATGACAATCGAGTATCGCTGCTCACTAATATCTCCAATCCTCGTAATCTGACCATTGGCTGGTGCATAAAGAGCAGGTATGAATCCAGCAGCATTCGTTAACGGGAACAAGTTTGCGCTCCATTCAAAGCGGTCCAAAGCGGCTATGGTGGTTGGGTCACAGGGGGCGTTCACATTGCTGCAATCCGGTTTGACTATGCCGCTGGCGGTTGTCATGCCAGAGTATTCATCTGCTATTACACCCGGTATGTTGCTGCGCATACGGTCAATCATGTCATTGGCCATAAAATGAGCCTGAGATTGATAGTAGGCACTTTGGCTAAAGCGCATACCTTCTACTTGCATTCGTGCTGCAGCTAGAAAGCCCAAGGACATAATTACGACTGCGATCAGGATTTCAATTAATCCAACGCCGTTTTCACGTTTTCTGGATCGAATAATATCCAGTGATTGATAATTTTTTAAATTCACCATTGAGCCTGTTTCAATAGATACAAGAAAATTTAGAGGGATCTCTATGTAGGTTCTGGGCAGAGAGGAGAAATTGGTCGATTAAAAACATCTCTCGGTGCGGTACTACCTTCAGTGACGGTGCCTCTGCGTATATCGCCGGTTCTTACGATGTTTAACGCACGTGAATCTGCTGCTCCACGAGTGATATCACAGATAACAATTGATCCGGTCGTCATTGAACTGCTACCGTTTTGCAGGTACCGGACATAGTTGACTGCGGCTACGTTTGATACGACATTTGTTGTGGATCCGAAAGACGTGACAGTGTTTAGCCCTTTTATTGCTGGCTTGACAGAGATTATGTCAGCTTGATTCTCAATACTGGCAGTCGCTTCGTTAGGAACATTGATGCTGTCCGTGAAGACAATCCAACCGTTCTGCCAATCGTTTATATCGCCACATTGAGTGCCATCTATTGCATTCTTAGGACATACGGTTACATCTGCTGCACCTTTTATGGCTTCTGAGCGAGCGTGATAAAGTGAGCTGACCAACGAATTGTACTGGGCGCTTATTCGAGTCTCTGTCATCATCGACGAGAAGCTTGGAATACCTATAGCGAGCAAGATGCCAGCTATCGATACTGTGATAAGCAGTTCCAGCAAAGTGAAACCTTGGTGGCAAGTCATTTTCATATTGTTGATAACGGCATAGGTATTCATTTGTTGACACTGGGTATGTATGTCAGCTCTAGTCGCTCAGTTGTAAGGTTAGAGAATAGTTGCGCACTAATAGCCAGATAACATAGGATTAGTTGGGCCAACAATCTGTTGTTGAAGGGCTTGGAGTGCGTATGCCTTGCGCTGTAATACTCATCACATTACATACAGTGTCATCTGCTTGTGCGCCCTGGCCAGTGGCGGTTAACGTATAGCCGCGCGCAGTGCGTTCACTAACACTTACCTGATAATAAGATTCTGGAGATGTAGCACTTTGCACGGAGCATCCGACAAAGGTTGATAGCGAAGCTCTACATCGTTCCAAAGACTGCATCTCCAGCAGTAGCGCGATTTGTCCATCTGATCGGCGGGTTTTCTCTACGTAACTGAAGTACTGTGGAACGGCTACTGATGCCAGAATTCCTATAATTGCAACGACGATCATGAGTTCAATTAGTGAAAATCCGTGAACATTTGCCTCAGAAGTATTGAAAGTTAAATTTGAATGAATCTGTGTTGGCATGACGGTGTCTATACAGTGGAGTCATTAAATTTATGCAACGTGAATGCCTTGATTGGAAATATTGTGTGTCGAGATACACGTAAACTCTGATTCAGGTCGTCTCTTTGCATGGAAATACGGTACCAATGTTACTTTTACACATTGGTCGTTTACTATTTTTTGGAAATTTCCTGGTGAACGACGTACTTGCATGTAATTTCGTACCCTGCTCTTTACAACAGAGCTGGGTTGATTAATAGTCAGGCAACTTAAGATAACGGGTTATAAAAGTGGGTTACCAGCTAGGCCTAGATACCGGTGGCACATACACCGATGCCGTACTTGTCGACGATGATTTAAAGGTACTGGCGAGTGCAAAGTCGCTAACCACTCACAACAATCTGATTGAAGGGTTACGTGGTGCAGTTGAAGGTTTGTTAACCAATGCCAAGTTGAGCGATATTAGTCTGGTGTCGTTATCAACAACACTGGCCACAAACGCGCTAGTTGAAGGTCGAGGTCGCCCTGTAGCGCTCGTTCTAGTGGGGTTTTCCCCCTCGCAATTGAGAAGAGCCAATTTGACGGAGGCCCTGGCAAGTGATCCTCATGTATTCGTTGATGGTGGGCACAACGCCAGTGGACTTGCGTTGTGTGACCCGGATGTTACGGCATGTCGGGACTTTGTAGAGAGTGTCAATGGCAGAGTAGATGCATACGCAATTTCGAGCGTGTTTGCGGTTCGTAACCCCGCGCACGAAATTCAAATACAAAAACTCATCATAGAGATGACAGGCAAGCCGGTTACGTGTGGACATCATCTGACGTCGGGGCTGGATGCTCCACGTAGAGCGTTGACCGCTCTGTTGAATGCTCGGCTCATACCCATGATTAGCTCTTTGCTTGAAGCTGCACGGGCTTTGCTCGTTGAGCATGGTATCAATGCGCCCTTAATGGTTGTTAAAGGGGATGGGTCATTAATCAGTGATCAGATGGCGACAAAATACCCTGTTGAGACCATTCTCAGTGGACCTGCTGCAAGCGTAGTAGGAGCACAGTTTCTGTGCAAACAACCGAATTTGTTAGTGTCTGATATGGGGGGTACAACCACCGATGTAGCACTCATTCGAGATTCCCAACCGAGGCTAAACCCTGCTGGGGCGACTGTGGGTGGTTGGAGAACTATGGTTCAGGCTGTAGACGTACGAACGTATGGGCTGGGAGGTGACAGTGCTATCCGCTTTGACAGGGAAGCGCACGTGTTTACTGCAGGGCCACAAAGAGTGATGCCGTTAAGCCTACTCACAAAAAAACATCCGGATTTAATCTCTGTGCTGGAAGCACAATTACAATTACCACTGAGTACAACGCACAGCGGTCAATTTGTTATGACTCATGGTGCTGAGCCCTCCGATCTGTCACTGCAGCAACGAGAGTTGTACGATCGAATCTGCGAGGGCCCTATTGCTGTTCAGACGCTCTTTAGCGATCAGACGCTCGAGCGAGCTCTGCAGAAGCTGGAGCAAAGAGGTGTGGTACTGCGTTCAGGATTCACCCCCAGTGATGCCTCTCACGTGCTCTTGCTGCAATCAGATTGGGAGACTCGCGGTGCTGAATTAGGTGCTGAGCTCTTAATGCGCTATTCGGCCAATAATCTGGGAGATGCTTATGTGGACAGGGGATCTTTCGCGCAATCGATAATGTCTTTGATATCTAAAGAGACTGCAATGGTTCTTCTGGATACTGTTGCGGCCTGTGGTGGGAAAGCAGAAGCTCTGTCAAGCTCACAAAAAGAGCTTATAAAAAGAACTTTGGGTGGCGCATCTAGTTCATTATTTAGTCTTACCGCTCGACTAAAGGTGCCCGTCGTTGGACTGGGTGCTCCAGCCAGTAGCTACTACAAGGCTACCGGCGAGCTGTTGGGAGCTGAAATTATATTGCCAGAATACGGTCATGTTGCAAATGCGCTAGGCGCTGTTGTAGGCACAATTCGTCAAGAGCAAGTCATTACCATTGCACCTACTGGTGGCAAGCGTGTCAGCGTATTGTTTCCAGATGGTCCAATATCATTCGATGATCTGGAGAGTGGTGTGCTTGCTGCGAAGCAGGAATGCGAAAACCTGGCGAGATCAAAAGCTAATGCTGCTGGTGCAAATGAGGTCACGGTGTCATACGATCGGCACGATATAGTCGTCAAGGACGGCGATCAGAGTGTGTTTTTCGAAAGTCGCATTTCAGCAGTGGCGGTTGGGCGTCCGGCTAGCTCTATTTAAATCTCACTTGCTTTCTAGGCTGAGGCAGCACTTATTGCGTCTCATCGGATGTATAGTGGAGCGCACGTGTCTATTTTTGTGCTCTGAACGGCTGATACCTTGGCTGTCGAGTCTTGACTCATTCATACAACCGGGGGACTACCATGTCATCCAACACTACTCCTAGCTCAGACTCTTTTCCTATATTGGCAGAAATGGGTATAAAGAGATTTCATGAAATATCGCACTACAGTCTGCGTCAGGACGGCGCTAAAAAGGATGTTTTGCGTGTTAACTACAAACGAGCTAAAGGTTCGTGGTTGCCATACAGCCGCAAATACCAGTTTGGTCGAGCACTGAAAACTGTTGTGGCTGATGGTGGGACTGCTCGTCTGGAGTCCAGCTATGAGATATCCCCGTTTCTATTGAAGGCAGTGGTTGAACTGGAGAAGTTGGTCGAGCAAAACAAACTGCATAATTCTGGAACGAGCGAGTCCACGGAGCTTAAGGCGGATTTGCTCAGAGAAGTTGGTGAATTAAGGGTCATGGTGAAAGATGAAAATATATCTGCTGACGTGTTGAATGCAAAGTTCGAAAGTCTTAGTAAGCACATCGAATCAGTGGCCTAGTTTAAACTACAGGCGCTCTATTTTTTGACAAGAGCAAGTCCTTTGCGCTGCACTCGTTAGTGCAGCGCTCTGATTCCTAACGCTTGGGAATATAGATGTCAGTAACGGTCCCCTCAGCGACCTCGGCCGCAAAGTTAAAGGTTTCGGACAATGTGGGATGGGGGTGAATCGTCAAAGCGATATCCTCGATATCGGCACCCATTTCGAGGGCTAGAACCGCTTCTGCGATTAACTCTCCTGCATTTGGGCCTACCATTCCTGCACCCAGAATCTGTTTGCTCTTTGGATCGTAAATGATTTTTGTAATGCCTTCACTACGTCCCATGCTAAGTGAGCGGCCGCTTGCTGCCCAAGGAAACGAGCCTTTTGCAATGGAAATACCTTGTTCTTTTGCTGCTGTTTCGGTCAACCCCATCCAAGCAACTTCCGGGTCTGTGTAGGCAACTGATGGAATTGTTTTCGCATCAAACCAGGATTTCTTACCTGCTGCGACCTCTGCGGCAACCTTACCCTCATGAGTCGCCTTATGCGCGAGCATCGGTTGACCTACGATGTCTCCTATGGCAAATATATGCTCAACATTTGTACGTTGTTGAGAGTCAACAGGAATGAATCCTCGCTCATCAACGTAAACACCTGCGATATCTGCAGCAATTTCCCGACCGTTAGGGCTACGTCCAACGGCAAGCAGTACTCGGTCGAAGGTATCGTTTGACGGGGACTTGCCGCCTTCGAAGTTGACTGACAAACCAGTGTCTGCAGAACTTACTGCTGTCACTTTTGAACCCAGAAATATGTTTTCAAAGTCGGCGCGCAGACGTTTTTCAAGCGGTCGGACAAGATCTCTGTCGCAACCAGGCATCAGTCCATTGGATAATTCTACGACGGTAACCTTGGTACCCAAGCCTGCATAAACACAGCCCATTTCCAAACCGATAATTCCCCCACCAATGACCAATAGGCGTTTGGGTATATCGGCTAGTTCTAGTGCGCCTGTTGAATCCATTAGTCGAGGGTCATCATAAGGAAAGCCTGGAATTCGGATGTTTTTTGATCCGGCAGCAATCACTGCAGACGTAAAGCTGACATTGCGTTCAGATGTCCTTGCTGTATCTGAATCTTCTGATATTGAAAGCGAATGTGTAGAACTGAATTTCGCAACGCCATGTGCAACGCTAACGTCCCGTTGCTTGGCCAGTCCTGCTAGTCCACTGGTCAGTTTTCCAATGACGTCTTCTTTGAAGTCACGCAATTTGTCGATGTCTATTTGAGGTTCACCAAAGGTCACCCCGTGTGCTGCCATTCCACGAGTCTCCTGAATAACTGCAGCGGTGTGAAGTAGCGCCTTCGACGGTATGCAGCCAACGTTGAGACAAACACCACCCAGACTGGGGTAGCGCTCTACCAAAAGTACCTTTAAGCCAAGGTCTGCAGCTCGGAATGCTGATGTGTATCCACCGGGTCCGGCGCCAATAACAACCAGATCAAAGTGTTCTGAATTTGGGGCTGAAACTGGTGTTGTTGGCACGTTTACAGCAGGTGAATTCGCACTGCTCTCGTTAGTTTTTCCAACTGTGACAGTCTCTGATTGGACTGTTGCAGCCGTTTCTTTTACTGCTGTTGCTGAAACATCAATTACTAGGATGTCGCTGCCTTCGGCAATTCGATCACCGCTTTTAACCAACATGGAAGTGATGATGCCCACTACAGGTGCTGGAATCTCCATGCTGGCCTTGTCACTTTCAACGGTGATCAGAGAGTCTTCGAGTGCGACTGTATCACCCACAGAGACGAGAACCTCAATTACCTCTACGTCATTGACGTCGCCAATGTCGGGTACTTTGATCGTTTGTAATTCACTCATGATCTATAGACTCAGTCGGCGAATATCGCTGATTTCGCGAATGTAGTGAGCCATGAATCTGGCAGCATCCGCACCATCTACCACGCGATGATCATACGTTAGATCGAGCGGACACATAAGGCGGGGGATAAATGCTGCACCATCCCACACTGGCTGTATGCTTGCTCTTGTTATGCCAAGAATTGCAACTTCTGGTGGGTTTACAATAGGTGTAAATGCCGTTCCACCAATTCCGCCCAGGCTTGAAATTGTCATGCTAGCGCCTTGCATTTCATCGGGCTTTAGTTTCTTGGCACGGGCACGAGTACTCATGTCTAACATTTCAGCTGCCAGTTCACTGATGGTTTTCTTATCTACGTCTTTAAATACCGGTACAACAAGTCCGTTAGGCGTATCAACGGCGATACCGATATGAAAATATTTCTTATAAAATAAAGCTTCGCCATCTACAGATATTGAGCTGTTCACTTTAGGGAAAGCCTTCAGAGTCTTAGCCAGGGCCTTCATGTGAAATGCAAGTCCGGTGATTTTTGCATCACCTTCTTTTGTTTCGTTCTTTAACAGTTTACGAAAGGCTTCCATTTCTGTGATGTCAGCTGAATCGTGATGGGTAACCATCGGTAAATTTAACCAGGCACGATGAAGGTTGGCTGCACTAATCTTATTGATGCGACCTAATTCAACACGTTCAATTTCACCAAATTTGGAAAAGTCTACTTCTGGTATCGCTGGTATTCCTGTTCCGCCACCGCTAAATCCGCCTGAGGAACCGTAGTTCGAATTCATGCCTTCCATAGCCTTCTTAATGAAGGCCATAACATCGGTTTTAACGATTCGTCCTTTTGTTCCTGAACCTTGTATCAGCGATAGGTCGGCACCATGCTCGCGCGCGTACCGACGAACTCCCGGACTAGCATGTGCCTTGCGCATATCGGCGTCAGCGATATGTGCAGTGGGTGAACCACTGGATTTACTCTGAGCATTTGTGGGTTTATTGGGGGCGCTACCCACAGGAATAGAAAGCTCTTTTTTAGCCGTAGGAGCTACAGAGGGCTCCGGTGCGGGAGTCTTGCTTTCGATGCTAGGTGCCGTAGCTGTTAACTCAGCGCCATTGTCCGCTGCAGGCGCTGGTGGCGTCGATGTAGTAACAAGTCTCAATCTACCAATAACATCGCCGGCGGTGACGGTGTCACCAATGGATACGGTGAAGGACTCAATGACACCGGCCTGCGAGGCAGGGATCTCCATGCTTGCCTTGTCACTTTCCAGTGTTATTAAAGAATCATCGACACTAACGCTATCGCCAACAGCAACAAGTAGTTCGATGACCTCAACGTTTTCCGAGTCGCCTATATCGGGAACAACAATATCGACGCTAAGATTGTTTTCTGATTCGCTCATTGTGCTCTCCCTCAAACCGTGGCTGGATTTGGCTTTTCAGGATCGATGCCATATTGCTGTACAGCTTTGGCAACTGTCACACTATCCATTTTGCCATCTTTAGCCAGTGCGTGAAGTGCAGCTATTGTCACGTAACGGCTATCTACTTCGAAAAACTCTCTAAGTTTTTCACGTGTATCGGATCGTCCGAAACCGTCTGTACCCAGCGCTGTGAATGTAGCAGGCACGTATTGGCGGACTTGATCGGAGTAAGTCTTCATATAGTCAGTTGAACTGACGACAGGTGCATCATCGTTGCCCAGCACTTGCGTGATGTACGGCACCTTAGGGTCATCGTTTGGATGCAACATATTCCAGCGTTCGACATCCAAGCCATCACGAGCAAGTTCGTTAAAGCTAGTTACGCTGTATATCTCGGCACCAATATTCCACTCTGTCTCAAGCATTGTCGCAGCTTTCATGACTTCTCGTAAAATAGTTCCACCACCCAGTAGGCGCACATGGTGCTTAAACTTTTTGGCAACATTTGCATCACCGTCGGCCACAGCCCTGAATTTGTAAATACCTTTAATTATGCCTTCTTCAGCACCCTCAGGCATGGCAGGGTGCAGGTAATTTTCGTTCATGGCCGTGATATAAAAGTATACGCTTTCGTTATTAGTAAACATGCGAGTCATGCCGTTATGAATAATAACCGCCATCTCGTAACCGAAGCACGGGTCGTAACTCACACAGTTAGGAATCGTATTGGACAGGACCAGTGAGTGACCATCTTCGTGCTGCAAGCCTTCGCCATTAAGCGTAGTGCGCCCTGCAGTGCCGCCAATCATGAATCCACAAGCACGCATGTCGCCAGCCAAGTAAGCTAAATCGCCGATTCGCTGGAATCCAAACATGGAGTAGTAGATATAGAACGGCAACATGTTTACGCCATGCGTTGAGTAAGAAGTCGCTGCTGCCAACCAGCTAGCCATTGCTCCAGCTTCAGTGATGCCCTCTTCTAGAATTTGGCCACTTTTATCTTCCTTGTAATACATGATTTGATCGCGATCTTGCGGTTCGTACAACTGGCCAACAGATGAATAAATGCCCAGCTGACGGAACATGCCTTCCATGCCAAAGGTCCGCGCCTCATCGGGAACAATGGGAACGATGTTTTTGCCTATTTTTTTATCCCTAGTCAGAATCGTTAGCATTTTGACAAAAGACATGGTTGTGGACATTTCCCGATCACCTGAACCATCCAGCACAGGTTGGAAAACACTTAATAGTGGTACTTCCAAAGGGGCAGCGAATTTCTTTCGCTGAGGTAAGTAACCACCTAAGTCCTTGCGGCGCTCCTGCATATATTTGATTTCCGCACTCTCTGGATCAGGCAGTATGTAGTCGTAGTTCTTAACCTGTTCATCAGTGAGGTTTAGCCCAAAGCGATCGCGCATATTAAGCAGCGATTCAAGATCCATTTTCTTCTGTTGGTGGGTGGCATTGGTGCCTTCACCGGATTCGCCCAGACCGTAACCCTTAACGGTTTTAGCCAAAATGACTGTAGGTTGGCCTTTGTGTGCAACAGCTTGTGTATAAGCTGCAAACAGTTTGTGGGGGTCATGGCCTCCACGATTCAGGCGCCAGATGTCCTCATCGGTCAGGTTGGCGACAAGTGCCTTGGTTTCAGGGTATTTGCCAAAGAAATGTTCGCGTGTGTAGGCACCGCCTTTGGCTTTGCAATTCTGGTACTCGCCGTCGACGGTTTCCATCATGAGCTGCATGAGTTTGCCGGATTTGTCACGGGCGAGTAGGGGGTCCCAATAAGAACCCCAAATCACTTTGATTACATTCCAGCCTGCGCCTCTGAAGACCGATTCCAGCTCTTGAATGATCTTGCTATTGCCGCGCACAGGGCCATCAAGTCTTTGCAAGTTGCAGTTGATGACAAAGTTGAGGTTATCCAGTTTTTCGCGTCCAGCAAGGGAAATGGCACCTAATGACTCAGGCTCGTCCATTTCGCCATCACCTAAGTAGGACCAGATTTGGCGATTATCTGTGCGCGCAAGATTTCGGTCTTGCAGGTATTTCATAAAGCGCGCTTGATAGATGGACGTCAATGAGCACCAACCCATTGACACTGTTGGAAACTGCCAATAATCTGGCATCAACCAAGGGTGAGGGTAGGATGACAGTCCATCGCCATCAACTTCTCGACGAAACTTGTCCAGATCTTCCGTGGTTAGCCTACCTTCCAT
Organism: Granulosicoccus sp.; assembly: GCA_047634635.1. Lineage (GTDB taxonomy): Bacteria > Pseudomonadota > Gammaproteobacteria > Granulosicoccales > Granulosicoccaceae > Granulosicoccus. The sequence continues at coordinate 25,182 of JBLIIE010000072.1, forward strand.
AAATGAACGGGCGTAGATCCCGGGAGAGCAATGCCCTTGCATCATGACGACATCACCACCGTGATCGGGAGTGGGTGCATGGAAAAAATGATTGAAGCCAACGTCGTACAAAGTTGCTGCTGACGCAAAGCTTGCCAAGTGCCCGCCTAGTCCAGAATCATCTCGTTGGGCTCGAAGAACCATGACCGTGGCATTCCACCGGATCATGGATCGAAGTCGGTGTTCTAATTCAGAGTCTCCGGGGCTTTTTGCCTCCAGGTGCAATGGAATTGTATTGACGTAGGCGGTACTCGCGTCATACGGAAGGTTTGTTCCGGAGCGCCTGGCTTTGTCCATAAGGCGCTCCAATAGAAAATGGGCGCGGTCGGGACCTTCGTTTTCTATGACAGCTTCCAGAGCATCGAGCCATTCCTGGGTTTCGATCTCGTCCGCATCAAGCATCGGGTTCGTAGCCATATGTCGTGTCGTCTTCCGGTGGTTTTAATCCAATGAACTATGGTACTTGTTTATTGACAACGTACACAGCTCGTGCCAACAAGCGGTTGATCGCGGGCAGCACAAGCGGTGTAACTTCTAACCTAATATCCTGCCTAACTATTGAGCTGAGGCTTTGGTGGCATACCAGCTAGCGACCTTCAGTCTCTCTTCTTCTGTCATGCCTGTCAGATTACCGATGGGCATTGCACGGGTTACTACACTTTGCTGGTGGATCACTTGTGCCTGTGCGTCAACCGAGTTTGCGTCATTAAATTTGATTCCTGCAGGGGCAGCCGCAAAACTGGGGTGGGATGGTGAGTCGTGATGGCAAGACGCACAGCGGGCCTCGATTATTGTATGCACTTCAGTCAGTGTGGCTGTTTTGATGGAAGATCCATCTGAATTTTGAACAGATTGAGGCTTTGTTGGCGCCAAAGCGAAAACTAGGCCAATCAGAAGTAAAACTGCCACAAGTAAGGGTACGGGCGAGGGTTTACCGAAATGGGCTTTAACAAAGTGCACGCGTATTAGTGCTCCAATGAGCGACATCACAATCAGAATTACCCAATTATACTCGTGTCCGTGAGTCATGCCGTAATGGTTGCTGATCATCACGAACAACACTGGAAGGGTAAAATAAGTGTTGTGTACTGATCGCTGCTTCGCCCGGATACCGTGTGATGTATCGGGCACGCGACCTTGCTCTTTCGCGGCAACCAGATCTCGCTGACCTGGCATGATAATGAAATATACGTTTGCAACCATGATGGTTCCCAGCATTGCACCGAAATGCATGTAAGCACCTCGGCCGCTAAAAACGCTGCATAGCGCCCAAGCCGCAAAGCTCAGTAAGACCAGTAACACCACTGCCATGACATTCTCTTTTTGGCCGATCTTCGACTTGCAAAGTTGGTCATAGATAATCCATCCACCAGCAATGGTGAACACGCCAATTGCCACAGCCACAGGTTTCGACAGT
>JBLIIE010000073.1:0-25974 GCA_047634635.1 Granulosicoccus sp.
TTCAATCCTGATGGATCAAGTGACACTAGTGGCGCATTTATTCTTTGTGCTCCGTCAGCCACAATAAGCCCTTTGAGAATATGCATTAGCCAATCTGGCACTGTGATACAGACGAGTGATTCTTGTCTCCTACATGAAGTTAAGTGTGCGACATGATCAATCGATTAAGGCGGGATAAACATGCCGGTGCCACTCTTATCGAAGTGTTGATAACAATTGTTATATTTTCTATGGGGCTTGCGAATATTGGGCTTCTAACTGCAAAAGGCCTTGCAACTGCTGATGATGCATTATTGCGATCACAAGCAGTACTGATAGCTCAGGATATTGTAGAGAGGATACGAGTACACGATATAGGAATTTCTGATTACGCAACTAAGTATTCTGATGCACCTTCCAGTTCTGAAAAATGCTTGAACACGCAGTGCCTTTCAGCACAACTAGTAGCTGCTGACCTGTTTGATTGGAAAAATAAACTTCAAGTTCTTTTACCTGAAGGAAAAGGTCAGGTAGAAGTGAATGGAGATGAAGTATTAGTATCCGTGGAATGGGACTTGCGTGGAGAAGACCAAAATATACAACTTCTTTTCAACAAATGAATCATGTGCAACTTGAATAGACAATCAGGTTTGGGGGCGGGGAGCGTCGAGCAATTCCGAGGGTATTCGCTGCTTGAATTGCTAATATCAGTAACAATAGGGGCTCTACTCATAATAGGTGTCGTGTCAGTCTTCCTCGCTCAATCCAAGGCTGCTACATTTTCTGAGCAAATTTCACAATTACAAGCCAATGGTCAATTTGCATTGACGCGATTACAACGTGATTTGCAATCGGTAGGTGGTATTGGATTGACATACAATAAGTCGACGATTCGGCCAACAGCAGTTTCTGGAATGATACCCAAGTTAACTGGTAATTGTTTTACGACCGCGACATCAAATTCTGACTGGGCTCTCGGCAGTCTTGCACAATCATCCGGGGATCCGTCCGCTGCTATTTATGGATTAGATGGAAGCAGCGCTGCATCATTATTTGGACCTTGCTTGGATGGTGTGAGTTTGGAAGAAGAGTCAGACATCATATCTACCCATTATATAGCCGCCGAAGAATTCACCCCCTCTACACTGGTAGCAGGTGGTGTATATGTGCATAGTGGTTTAGGAGGCGGAGTGATATTTCAATGTGCGGTAGCAGGTGATAGCTGCTTTACAAGCTTAACTGATCGCCGTACAGATGTAACAGGTACAAAAATATATAAACTTGTGACACATCTTTATTATGTGCGTACTTGGAATAGTAACGAAGATGATGACATACCTACTCTGATGCGAGTTGCTGTTGATTCTGACGGTTCCATTAACCACGAAAGCTTAGTTGCAGGTGTAAGTACTCTACAAATTCTGTATGGATTCGATTCAGACGAAGATGGTAACGTCGACCAATACCGAAAAGCAGATCAATTGGATAGCTTCTCTACGAGCATTGGTTTGTCTGGGGACTGGATGCGTATCAAATCCGTACGTGTGAGTCTCTTGGTTGAGACAGCTCAGTTTCAGAACAATGGACTTTCAGATAGAGCGCCAATCAATGTTGAAGGTCATGACATAGAGCTCCGTGCCGGACATATAGCACGGCTATTTTCAACAACGACAGCAATTCGTAACCCGGGACGAGCAGGTGACGTGTAACTCGAACATAAAACGCCGATCCGAACTAAGTTACAACCGGCAGAATGGAGCTATTCTAGTTGTTAGCATTCTGTTTCTATTGATCATGTCGATAGTGGGACTCAAGCTGAGCCTACGTAGTTCTCTAGATGTACATATAGCCACGAATCTGGTTTTACGTACAGTCGCATTTGAGAATGCGGAGTCCGCTTTGAACGAAGCTGAATCTATTGTATTAGGACTTTCAGCCACGATCGATAGCGATTCCACACAGCTTGACTGTAATGGTTTGGGTGGCGGTTTTTATGCTGCATCAACGATCAGTGCAAATTGTAGCTCGTTAAACTTAGAGTCTGTGAATTGGGAGGGCTCAGAGTCAATCTTACATCCTACCCTTCAAGTGTCTCGCTACATCGTTGAGTACCTTGGAGCTGACCAAATAGAAACGCTTGATAATGATGTTGAAATTGGCATTAACGGAAGTAACACAACTGATGTCCATGTCTACCGGTTAATTGGTCGTGGAATTGCTGTTACAGGTGGAACCGCTGAAGTGATTTTACAAACAATTATATCGGTCAGAAAAAGCTAGAACTACGAGTCCAATTTAGATGATGAGAAAATTTTACACTACAATTTTACTACAACTAATAGTGTTGTTCTTCACAAGCTCAACTCAGGCCTCAGGTCAATCCCCTTTAATTGACTATCCATTAACAATAGGTGGGGGTTATGCACTAAGTGACTCTGGAGTTGCTGGTGGAGACACTATGCTTTATCGGCCATACTTCAATAGCGCATACTGGTGGGGAGACCTACAGGCTTATTCAGTGGATAATCGAGCCGCCATTAATCCTAAGCCTATCTGGAGTGCAGCGGTCAAGTTAGATAAAAAGAATTTTTCCAACAGGCGTTTGCTGACCAAAAACGATGACACCAATAACGCTGTCATATTTGATAGCCTTGAAAAACTATCGAATAATCAACAATCATTAATCGATAGTCAGGAATTACTTGATTACCTACGTGGTGATCGCGAAAATGAAGGTGAAAAATTTCGAGTTCGTGGCACGATTATGGGGGCGGTTTCCAGAAACACTCCAAAATATGTAACTTACGATAGCTCAGACCTTAGCAAAAATCGTGTATACGTCGCTGCAAACGATGGAATGCTTCATTCATTTAACGCAAAAACGGGGCAGGAAGAATTTGCGTACATTCCAAGTATGACGTTACCTGCAATGTCGGCATTCGCCAATTCTGAGTTATCTGAATCTCCCAACTACACGCTTGACGGTGACATTTCAGTAGCGGAATTCACATTAGATAATGGCACTAAAAAGAAGATACTGATAGGAGCTCTAGGTGCTGGCGGTCAGGGGCTGTACGCACTTGATATTTCTACGAACACTGTTTCTTCAGAGTCCAGCTTAAAGTCGAAATTTCTGTGGGAAATCACTGACGCATCCCTTGGCATGGCTGATTTGGGCTACACATTTAGCGATATACGTATCGCGAAGGTCGAAGGCCCTAGTGGTCCCCGTTGGGCCGTAATATTTGGCAACGGCTATGCGAATACAACATCAGATGACCACACGGGTAGTGGCACGGCCAGCCTATTCATTGTAGATCTGTTTACTGGATGGCTCATAAGTAAAATCGATACTGGTTCCGGTAATACAGCAAATTCAAACGGTCTATTCAGTCCAGCCGTTGTCGATCTGGACTCAGACGAGGTAGTCGACCGTGTATACGCGGGCGATCTCAAAGGTAACCTCTGGAGCTTTAATCTTACCGGCAACAATTGGAGCATCAATAATAGCGGCGCGGCCATATTTAGAGCAAAATATGGGTCTCAAGCGCAACCCATTACCGTTGCACCAAGAGTATTTAGGCATTCGTTAGGTGGTTTGCAAATCCTATTTGGAACAGGCCATTTATTTAAACAAGGGGATATCGAAGACACTGCTATCGACTCACTTTACGGTATTCACGACTTAAACGGCGATAAGAAAATTAAACGTAAAGATCTTGTCACTCAAAAATTCACTCAGCAGGTAGGGACCAAAGGTATAAAGCTACGCACCGCCAGTAACCATTCTGTTGACGCGGTAAGTAAGTCAGGGTGGCGCATTAATCTCCCAGCTGGTGAGCGTATTCTTACGCGTCCAGAAACGAGAAGCGGACGTGTTGTATTTACCTCCTTCAATCCTTCAAGTTCAGCCAATGAATCATGGTTGAATGAAGTAAGCATTCTTACAGGAGGAGCTCCGTCAAGGGTAGTTTACGACATTAACCAAGACGGAAATTATACTAGCCAGGACAACATCAACGAATCAGCAAGTCCCGAGATGCGTGTTACAAGCGTATTTCAAGGTGATGGGTTGGTTGCGACGCCACCCACTATAGGAATCATAAATGCCTCTACAGGGACACTGTTCCTGAATCGAATAATGCGCACTGAGTTAATTTATGATGAAATCATTGATGTAATTGACTTACCAGGAAAAGGTGTCGCTGGTGGGCATTTCGATGTAGACACATCATCGTTTATCGCCAAAATTGGAAAAGGTAGCACTGACGAACACACGCACGAATATGATGACAAGTACGATACGCTTGGCATTGATTTTTTCAATTTCCACGATGGTTTACATAATATCAATGAGGACATCAGCGATACATCCCAGCGATTCAAAATCTTGGTTGTAAATGCACATCTTTCATCTCACGGAAGAATTTCATTAAAGAAACCATATGATCCTCTAAAAAGTAATACGTATACACCAGTTTTGGATTACGCAGATATAGAATTGAGCAAACTACCAATTTACAGTTTAGGTAAACATTCTAAGACGACGCAATTAAAAAGCGCAAGCTTGTTTTTTGACAATACAGCGATCCTAGCCCAGGGGTTATTCCCTACGCAAACCGGTTGTGTAAAGTCCAACACATTAACGTCTAACGGTGAGTGGCGAAACGGTGCTCTCACGGTATGGGCTGTAAAGGTAGATGCATCTGGCAACGACGATTTTGAGATAACCTATGCAAACGACAATAAAATTGTCGGAATTACCAAGGGTCTACTGTGGGAAACAACCGTGTTTTGGCATTGGGGTGGGCCGTGTGGCCACGAATACAACAACATTAATGATATTCATTCTAACGGCAAGAGCATATGGAAATACTATGCCACCAAGACGGTGGGAAAAGAGTTTGAAGAATACATTGAAGGTTCAAACAGTACGACTACAACTTTGGTTATTGCCCCTCCCGACCCGGTAAACATCACGTCACTTCCATCTTTGCTGGATACCTCAACGTATGATGCGCATATAAATGAACTGTATAGGGGAACTTGGGCAGAGGTTTACAGATGAAAATACCTATTCCTGGACGTAGTAACTCAGTTGCTAATAGTAAAGAATCCATCGTAACTGGAGAATTCAAATTGGCAAGCGGTATGCGAGTGGCTCTAGGGTTTTCTCTTATTGAAATAGTAATCGCTTTAGCGATTATGTCTATTTTGGTGGGCATTGCCCTTCCAATGTATCAAGGCTATGTTTTGCGGTCGCACAGAACAATAGTTCATAGTGAAATGCTGAATATCCTGACGCGTCAGGAAATATATTACGTCGAAAACCGTCAGTACGGTACCCTCCAAGATTTACGCTATGACGCAAACATTGTTGGAATAGCTAAAAACGGAAACATCGTCGCCGAAGGGCTTGGCATATATGATTTGCAAATGAAAACAGCTCAACCCGCGGGCAATTATTTGGTTAAAGCGGACGCCACTGGAATACAATTAGCTGACAGTGAATGCTTAGAAATAACATTGGATTTAAAAGGCAGTCGTGAAAAGTCCGAGTGCTGGTAGGTGTAACCCTGCAAGGCCCCTCGTTCCGAATAGTTGTAACCTATAAATCAATGATTTCTCATCATGAAAGAGGGTACAACAATGGAATAGGCGATTCTCTGGCGAATGTATTTTCAATCGCTGAGTTCTTGTGACACTGAACTTGTTTGGATGCTATCTAGACGTGCTTTGTCGGCAGGGCTATCGCTAACAATACTTTCGTCAGCGGTGCTTTGCATGATGGCAAGCTCGATCATCAATGGGAAATGATCGGATCCCATTGCTGGTAAACGCTGAACTCCCCTTATCTTAAAGTGATTGGACAGAAACACATGGTCCAATGGCCAGCGTGCGAACCAGTGAAAGGCATTGAAGGTATTGAATAATCCCCGACCGATTCTCGGGTCGAGTAAGCCACTTATTTGCCTGAACAAGCGTGTCGTAGCACTCCAGGCGACATCATTCAAATCGCCAGCAACAATGACTCTGTCGTTGCGATCAGCCACAAGTTCTGCCAGCTTGAGAAGCTCTACATCTCGTTCAGTTGACGCCGCATTTTCATTCGGCGCCGGTGGTGCTGGGTGCACCACGTAGAGGTATACGAACGTCTCGGGGTCAACCTCTATGCGGGCATTCATGGAAGGCTTATCCTGCTCGATGTCATATTGTATGTCGGTATCAGTTAACGGGTAACGTGAATAGACATGCATGCCATAAAGGTTATCCAGTGGGCATTTCAATGCATACGGATAGTCTGCTAATTCGTCAAATTGCTGTTCCCACCAAAGGTCCGATTCCAGTGAAATAAATACATCAGGCTGTTGCTGTTTGATTAAAAACAGCAGCCTGGTACTGTCTCGATTACTCATCAGGACATTGCAACACACAATTTTTAGTGATTGTGTTTCTCCGTCAATTTCGGGCAAATAGCTATTGACCTCCTGAGCGTGTAACTCGGTGTAAGGATAGATAAGCCAGCATTGATACATAAGGACACAGAAGACAGCCATTGCTAGCCCGATTGCGAAAGGGCCAGTGTTCGCTGAGCCACCGAGCCAAAAAAGGAGCCAGATAATAGACAGGGTAATTATTTGCAGACTGGGGAAGTCCATGGCACGAATCCACCAGTCCCGTCGTATTGAAAACGGGATCAGCGTCATCAAAATCAACACCATGGCGGATGTAATGGACAGGAAAGACACGATGAGAAGCTCGTCTGGGTGTGGTGTAGCGTTCTTGCTAAAGAGTTGGAATGCGTCCGTGCGCGGGCATTATGACAGTGCTAGGAGCACGCGAGGCGGAAATTTCTTGGCACGAACAACCCCATGGGGCTGGCAGTAGTTTCGGCTGCTTTCTCCACACATTTTCGTTATCTAGGCCCGCTAAGTGTTTCAGATGAGATAAAAACTGATGCGAAATTGAATCGATCTCGCTCGAGACTTTCTTCGGAGCCGTCTAGGCCTCGCAGGCTCCTACCTTCTACTCGTAATACTTTGTGCTAGCGAGCAACATGTGGTGCAATACAGCGGAAATCTACTTTTCTCTGGAAGTATGCCTACGTGAAAATTCAGTCTCTGAAAACCTATGTTGTAGGCAATCCACCGCCGCATTACGGTGGCCGCTATTTCATATTCCTGAAGCTGACAACTGACACCGGCATAGAGGGATACGGTGAAGTCTATACCGCGACCTTTGGTCCGAAAGTCGTACAGCACATGATAGAGGACGTATTTGAGCATCACGTTCAGGATTCAGATCCGTTTCATATTGAACGGCTTTGGCGACGCGTGTACGGTCGCGGATACACCTTGCGTCCAGACCTGTCGCTTATGAGCGTGTTAAGCGGTTTAGAAATGGCATGTTGGGATATCGTGGGAAAAGCAGTTGAAAAGCCTGCCTATGAATTGCTTGGAGGAAAAGTCCACGAGCGACTGCGCAGCTACACATACATTTATCCTAGAGTTGGAGAAGACCTATCGGTTTATTCCGATCCTGGCGTAGCTGCGGAGCGAGCGTTGGAATATATCGACATGGGCTTTACCGCGTTGAAGTTTGATCCCGCGGGGCCTTATACGGTTTATGACGGACGCCAACCCTCACTGGACGAGTTGGATCGTTCCGAAAGATTTATAAAAACTCTTCGAAAGGCTGTGGGTAAGCGTGCTGATTTGTTGTTCGGCACTCATGGCCAATTTACAGCGTCAGGGGCAATTCGATTGGCTCAACGCCTTGAATCCAGCGATCCATTATGGTTTGAAGAACCCACGCCGCCAGAAAACCCTAAAGAGATGGCCCGAGTTGCGCGCCAAACTTCCATTCCGATTGCAACGGGTGAGCGTTTAACGACAAAGTATGAATTTGCACGCGTGCTGGAAGAACAGGCAGCTTCAATTCTGCAGATGGCACTCGGCAGAGTCGGTGGTTTGTTGGAAGCAAAGAAAATTGCAAGTATTGCTGAGACCTACTATGCCCAGATTGCCCCGCATTTGTACTGCGGCCCAATTGAGGGAGCTGCGAATGCTCAGCTGGCCACGTGCACTCCGAACTTTCTGATTCTGGAAAGTATCGAAACCTGGGGTGGTTTTCATTCCGAAATTCTTAAGACGCCTATTCGTTGGGAAGATGGTTATGTCATTCCGCCCACGGCTCCCGGGCTTGGTGTTGAGCTGAATGAAGAAGTGGCAGCTGCCAATCCCTATACGGGTAAACAGCTACACCTCGAAATGCAGGAACATCCTGTTTGGTCTGGCCCGGACTATTCATGACGTCTCCGGGTATCGGCTGGTGTGTAGGTTCGCCAATTGTTCCTGCACGCGAGAAGTCGGGTGTGAAATCTAATACCTAAGTACCTGCATCCGTGAAGATTGAGTGCTCTGATTTTTGCCCACTTGTGCCGCATCCTCAACTAACAGGCGAGCACCACGTGATACTCGCCGTGTGAATCCTGACCAACCCTGAACACGCGTCAGTTTTGCAAAATATTTCACTTGCCTTGCTATCCTTAAAGCATAGCGCAGTCGTGCGCGTAGCCAACGGGTATGTACATCCGTCACAAACGATTCGATGTACTCACGATCAAAGTCTGCGTACTGTATAACCGATGAGCCGTAGCCATCCAATTTTTTCCAGCGTTTAAAGTGAAGTTTTTGTTCCTTCTTGCCCCCCCCCCCCCGAATAGCACTGTTACTGGGATGAGAGTAGCCAAGCTGTATTGCATGGAATCAATATCCAGCTGACATGAAAAATAAAAATTTCCTCGTAATGTTTCTTTTTTTTGCCACTCAATACAAGGACTCTTCGGAAGAGGATAGATAAAGTAATAGAGCATTGGAGCTTTGTGCTAAGGCCGCTGCTTTGTTAGCTAGCTCAACGATATCGGCTGCAATGAGGCCGGTCTTTTTAATATGCCTACCGAGCCAACAGGGCGTGCCAGGTAATAGATATCATCATAATTAGCCGAGTCTGTTAGCTCCTGAATGCGTGTGGCTCTGGAAATTCGGCAGCGCCACACAATACCCAAGTCTGGGGCCTCAGAAATGCAAAGCACCTGAGCACTTCATCATCCACATGTGGTGAAAAAATGAGGGTTGAATGCTTACTTTTAGGCTTCTGTGTCATAGTCTGTATGTCGTTACCAGAATCCGTTGTTTGGAGTGAGTAACAGTTGTGCAAATTCGTTCTATTCGTATTATTACCGGATGATGCCTTGTGTCAATTGACAAGTATCCACAATTCCCTATTTCGATAGATGACATCAGGCACGCAGCTAAGCGTCTCGAATCGGTTGTCGTCAGCACGCCGATGCTTGAGAGTCCCTATCTTAACGACATCGCCGGGCGACGTGTCTTAGTGAAAGCTGAAGTCTTGCAACGTACTGGTTCATTTAAGTTTCGAGGTGCTTGGTCAGCTATAAGCGCATTGGATCCAGAAATCCGCGCACGCGGAGTCATTGCCTATTCTTCAGGTAACCACGCGCAAGGTATTGCTCACGCGGCCGCTTTGCACAAAATCCCTTCCACGGTTGTAATGCCTGAGGATTCGCCTGCGATGAAGCTTGCGAATACACGGGCACTGGGTGCTACTGTTATCACATATGATCGCCTGGGTGGGGAGTCCAGAGAAGATGTCGGGCAAGCACTCGCGCAGGAAAAGGGCCTTACACTTATTCGCCCTTACGATGAGCCTATGGTTATTGCAGGTCAAGGAACTTGTGGACTTGAGATCGCTCTGCAAGCTCAAGCTTTAGGTGTCGACAATGCTGATGTGCTGATATGTTGTGGAGGGGGTGGACTATCTGCCGGTGTCGCTATAGCTTTGCACACAGAAGCTGCAAACTTGCGTGTTCGGCCTGTGGAGCCTGACAACGCTGACGATACCTGCCGCTCCTTGATCGCAGGCAAGCGCTTATCTAATGTCGGTAACCCTGATTCGTTCTGCGATGCGATTGTGACACCCATGCCCGGTGAGATTACGTTTCCTGTTCTTCAACAATTGGCAGGTCCAGGCTTATCTGTGTCCGATGCTGACGTGCTGAGCGCTATGAAGCTTGCCATGTTACGTCTTAAACTTATCGTTGAGCCGGGTGGGGCGGTGGCGTTGGCCGCTGCGCTTAAGCCTGAGAACACCCAAGGAAATGCTGTGATTTGTATAGTCACTGGAGGAAATGTAGACGAGCAGCTCCTTGTCCAGGTAATGAGTTAACGTCGAACTACACACGTGGCCCACAAGTTACATTAGCGTTAAAAAGTAAGCCAGGCAGCCGTTGCACAGTTACCCTAGGCAGTGTTGGGTGAGATGCAGAAAAAGTTCATGAACGTTCCGATACAAGTACTCGCCGTGGATTCCGACACCGATTATTCTACGTAAATATGTCGAATACTTGATTAGGCAATGGAATTCGAAGAAACATCTCCCATCATAATGATGGCTTCCAATCGAATTCGCGAGGCTGCTACAAGTGCAGGAAGATTACAAGCGGCAGATGTTTTCGTTAAGTCGGACACAAACCGTCATAGCATGCGCCGTTCGGTTGGAAGCGCTATTGAAAAAGGCCAATTACAGCGTGGTATTCAGGAACGTCGTTGGGAATTGATGCTAGCCAATAAAAAATTACAGCGTCAGGCGGTTGAGATTTAGCGGTTTTATCACACGGTTTCTCACGAAATAAAAACACCGCTGGCCGCAGCTAGGGAGTTTGTCTCCATTGTTCATGATGGCCTTCTCGGTCCCATCCATGCTGAGCAAACTGAAGTACTGCAGCATGCAACTCAGTGCTGTGAGCAAATTACAACTCAGTCTAACGATCTTTTGGATATCACCCGATTGGAAACCGGGAAGCTTTTGCTTGATATTACAGCGACCCACATAGGCGATATCCTCATGAGGGCATTAGCAATAGCGGCCAGTAGCACACAGCAAAAATCAATATTACTTGATTCTCGTATTCCTGAATCTTTGCTTATGGTCGACATGGACGCAGGAAGAATCACTCAGGTGTTATCCAACTTACTTACCAACGCTATTAAATTTACGCACAATGGCGGACAGGTGCGATTGTCGGGCAAATACCTGGACAGTGGTTTGGGTACAGCTCAAAGTTAATGACAATGGCTGTGGCATCCCCACAAGGCCTATGTAGGCAGTATTTTCGATCGATTGTTTGAAGTAGAGTCTGCTCGTTCACGGGACAGTCAGTCTGGATTGGGTCTGGGGCTTAGTATCTCGTGAGAGATTGTGCGAGGTCATGGACACAGGCTTAGAGTCCAAAGTCAGTTGAACGTTGGTAGTTTGTTTACTTTCGAGCTTAAGCTATCGAAGTTGGACCAGATTGATAACGCGGCTTAAGCCGCGCAATAGTGATTTTCATTCCTAGAAACAGTATTTCCTGCCGAATAGTGCGTCGGGTGATATCAGTATCTTCTGTGTTTATATTCTGAAATCGTAGTTTGCTGAATTCTTTGTCTAGCAGGCTTAGTCGGTTTTCCTGACATGGCCAGCGAACAGCGGCTCTTGTTAAAAATTCCGATGCGGACTCGTTGGAGACTCTTGCAAACTGATGACCCTGAAGCAGACGGCACAGTCTTCGCCATAATTTTTCGTTGTGCGGTAGATGTTGCTGTGTCCTTTTAGGTCTGCCCAATATGAGCAGGCTCCATGCAAGGCTGATGCTCATAACAGCAATAGTTATTTGTAGCATTGTGGGGTTTTGAAAGCCGAATTTTTCCCACATTTTATCTTGTGAATCGTTATCGAAATTGACAACAAATCGTTGCCATTGGTGATTCATTGAATCCCATTTAAGTTGTGTCTGCCTTAGCCAGTTTGAGTCAAGTCTTGCAAATCTAGTTTCTGTTGTCTCATCGGGTAGGGCTGCGGATAGCCCTTGTTCGACGCGTGATGGAGCGACAAAGCCAGTTGGATCGAATCGGCGCCATGTTCCATCAATGTACGCTTCTGCCCAAGCGTGAGCATCAGATTGCCGAACGATCATGTAATCACCATTCATCTGCCCGCCAAGGTAGCCAGTTACTACTCTGGCGGGTATACCTCCTGCACGCATCATGACAACGAACGCGGCTGCATAATGCTCACAAAAGCCTTCCTTCGTTTGAAAGAGAAATTCGTCTACAGGAGCATCACCCAACAATTGAGGTTTCAGGGTGTATCGAAATACATCACGATTAAAGTGCTGCAAGACGCTGTTTGCGTATTCCATGTCAGAGGTGGAATTGTTTCGTAGTGACATTGCAAATGCTATGGTTTTTGTATTTTTTCCAGGTAGAGATCGTGTGTTAAGAGGTGGTGGACGTGATGCCTGAAGTGTTTGACTCAGTATGGAACTCTGTCTGTAGCGCAAAAGTTGTGATACCGGCTTGTTTGCAATGAGCTGTCCGTCGCTCATGAGTCTGCCAAGCAGGCGAGTTGATGTTTGAAATCCCGAGTTGATCTGTTTGGCGTAATCGGATTTGGGCAGTGATATGGCCGCGTCCAGTGCGAACAGCCAGCGTTGTTTGTGTGGCTGCAACATGACGGTGTAATGATGTAGATCACCTTTGGCATCCTGATGGCGGGGACCTGTTTCCATCATGGATTTACTGGTTTTCCAGCTGCGCCCGTCGAATTCACTAAGTACGGGTCCTCTCCAGTAGAGTTGATGAGTTGGGGGTGGTGGTCCGTCGAATTCGACCCTGAAAGCTACTTCACTGGATTTCGATATTTCACCAATACTGCCTGGAGACATGGAGTCAGATAGCCCGGTCTTGGCCATAGCGTCCTCAGGGAGTGACCACAACGGGCCAGGCAGGCGTGGAAATATAAAAAACAAGACAGCGGCGAGTGGTAATCCGTGTAAAAGCAATTTACTGACTAGTTTAATTTGCTGAGTGTTTTTAGCTGGGTTATCAGAGTCACGTAGAATTGATAGAGCGTAAGCCAATGCAACAATTGCGGGTATTGTGATAAGGGCAGACAAGATGGTCTGAGAATAGAAGTATTGTGTCAGTAGTAAAAATGCTGCTAGGCATAGTAATAATGTGGCATCACTGGCACGTCGAATTTCTGCAAATTTCGCTGCTACCAAAACAAACAGGAATGCTACCGAAGGGTCTCGTCCAATAGAATAACCAAAATCCAATCTGATCAGAAATGCAGTTGCGGCTGCCAAGAGCGTAATGGTGATGGGAGATAGTAAAAATCGTAAGGTTTTTCGATCAGGCTCGTGTAGAAGAAGGAGCCGCAATACCACCAAGCCAGCTCCAGTCAAACTAACCCAGATGGGCAGGTGCAATATGTGCGGGAGCTGTACTAATAGTAGTACTGTTGCCAGGGCATACAGTGTTCTGGCGTCCATGCCTGCCGTGGTTGGAGCACGACCTATTTTGGGAAGGAATCGATGCCATATTTTTGTATGACTAATCATGGATCAATACCATAAAGGGCTAGGGCTTTCAGAGCGCTACGATAATGGATTTCGCCACAATTGGAGGCAAGTGTATCGCCAGGCAGGTGTAGTGCGAATTGGCCCTTCTGGGACTCGGCTTCGAGCACCCATGCGCACAACCGGGAGAGTTGTTTCTCGGTTTGACTGTGCCTGGTTTTTTCCAGGCTAAGTATTGCGTTTGTTGGAGAATGGTTTGAATCGAAGGTACGCACTTGCATGCCCATGCCCTTTGCCGCACTTTTCCAGGCGATAGATCCAATCGAATCCCCCGGCCGATATTGTCTTAGGCCAGAAACGTCTCCTTCCATTCCTGGCGTCGAGCGACTCCCGCCATTTTCGATTGTTGAGGATGGTATCGGCGGTGGATCTGTTTCTGGTTTTGGGAATACTAGCGATCTAATAGGGGCATGGACGTAACTCCAGCATGTCCATAGCCCCAATGGCCAATCACTTTGAAGAGTTATTCTACCGAGTTGGACTAAGCCACGTTTTTGAGTGGGTATTGTTAGTGAGGCGTCAGTTGTATCTTCAGATCCGATCGGTGTCATAAGCCAACTGCCTTCTTTGGTACTTATTTTTATGCCATGGCGTGGCTCTTTCAGAGCGTTTGACAGTGAGATTAAAAACGTCGCATTAACTCCTGCAAAGGTGTCGAATTGTTTGATCTGCTCGACACGAATGCCAGCCAAGTTGCGATATGTGTGAAGCAAGGTAGCTGCGAATAAACCGCTCAGAATGAAACACAAGGCATAACCGAGAGAGAGGTTGTAGTTCACTGTGGCGATGAGCATTAACAGCAGTGCAAGTGAAAACGCGAATCCGCGTTTTGTGGGCACGATGTAGACGCGTTGATGCGTCACTGCGTGTGGCAGCGTGTCTTCGGGCTGGGTTCGAAATATTCGTTGTCGAAATCGGCCTATTACTTGTTTTATCGGCGAGTTAGAAAACATAGAAAATAATTAAAATTTCTTTCTCTTGTTTGTGTTGAGGGCTATTGTGTATCAGTGAATAAATTACCTGTTAAGGCATAGCTACTTCATCGAGAATTTGCCTTGCGAGTGTGTACCCGCTGCGGACCTGTCCCGTTAAGCGATGACCGGCCAAGGCTGGGAAAACACTTCTCACATCTTCGGGTAACACGTGATCCCTTTGATCGATAACAGCGAAAGCACGGCACAGTCGCACCAAACTCAACCCCGCACGTGGGCTCAACCCGGTAGTCGTTGTGCGCGTTGCGTTGATAAGAGCTTGAATGTAATCCAGAACTGGACTGCTCAGATGAGCTTTCTCGCACTGTTCTCTCCAGTAGCGTAAATCTCGCTCGCAAAGCAAGGAGTTCAGAGTTTTGACTTGATTCCGGGTATCGCCATGCTCTAGAAGCGCCCGTTCTGTGGTTGCGTCCGGATAGCCAATCTCCAATCCGACCAAAAATCGGTCTAACTGAGATTCTGGTAACGGGAAAGCTCCCAGCTGATCGGTTGGATTCTGAGTGGCTATGACGAAAAAGTCAGAACTCAGAGGGTAAGTTGTACCGTCAACAGTTACTTGGCGCTCTTCCATGGCCTCTAGTAGTGCGCTTTGTGATCTCGGTGGAGCCCGATTGATCTCATCCGCCAGTAGAATGGATGTGAATACTGGACCCTGCTTGAATTCGAAGCTGTTTTCCTGATTGTTGAAGATTGATACCCCCACAACATCAGCGGGTAATAGGTCGCTGGTGAATTGGACTCGGTTCCAGTCCAGGCCCAATGTTTTGCTCAATGCGTGAGCCAGCGTGGTCTTTCCAACGCCTGGCACATCTTCAATGAGCAGGTGTCCCCGACCAAGTAAACAGGCCAAAGCCATGATTACTTGATCTCTTTTACCCTTCAAAACGCACTCGAGTTGATCTATCACATCAATGAGAGGTGGGGCAGGCGTTAGTTCTATCGGGGTAACCCCGGCTTTAGCAGGCTGATTCATGGGCATAAATAGCATTCTTGGTATACTGGTATCGACCGAAAGTCAGAATCCCTGCAGCATCGAGCCATTCAATGGGTATATTTGCTGCGAGCAATGAACAAATAATGGATGCTGAGTCTCAGATTTGTATCTGAGAACAAGCTTAGTTTGGCCATTTACCTGAGCTCCATTAGTGAAGAACGCCTGATTTTTTTGAATTTCTCCCATCCGAGCATCCTGAAATCGCACTAAACGCCGCAGGATGTGCGTTAATGGCGAGTAGCAGGAGGTAGTTGTTATACTTGAGCCTCTTAATTCGCCCGTCAGCGTTTGCGTGTATCTAGTGTGAAAAATTTTCTAAAATCAGCTGCACATCAGCATAAAGATCCCCAAGTTAGGCTTGGTTCCATCAAAGAACTTGACGCTGAGACAGCGCAGGCTCAGGAAATACTGATGGAGTTAGCGCGCAATGATGAGGATTCCGCCGTCAGGATTGCCGCGATTGCGCGTTTGGACGAATTAAATGTGCTTAGGGAACTGCTAGGGTCCGATGCTGAATCGGGGTCTGAACAGAGTCATGCGATATCAAAAGCTGCTGAAACTCGATTAGTTGAAAAACTAAATGAAGGCTCAGTTAGTGATGTTTCTGTGCGTGTCTTGCTCAGCACTCACGCAACTCGGCTGGCTGTTCCAATGGCTAACCAGGGGTCCGTGCTGCAGCATCGCGAATTGGCATTGGCAGCGATAGACGATGAACCTTCACTGCTTCTCATTGTGCAACAAACGCGATTTCACGATACTCGATTGGCTTCAGCCTTACGATTGAAATCACACGATACACTTCGAGCGGCGTTACTTGCCGTTCGATCAAAAGACAAAGTTGTCGCCAAGCAATTGCAGCAGCGACTGGATGCGGAAGCTGCCGCGGAGGCAGATCTCATCGCGAAACGCCACGCAGTGACCACGACTCTTGCTGGTATGCAGGCGTTGAGCGAAGGTATATGGTCTCCTCATCATGGAGGTCGCCTGCTTGCAGCTAAAGAGCGCTGGGCTAGCTTCGATACGAATGATGTTGCCGTATCAGCAAGCGAATTCGAATCCGCAGTGGCTCGGGCACAGCTTCGTCTGAACGAATACAATGCCTCACTACGTAAGCCAGATGAGAAGCCGGCTACGGACACTTCTAATAGCGAAGCTGCCTCTGCGCAGTCAGATCAACCCGCGTCACCTGACGCTGATTCCCCAAAAAAGAAAGAAGAGCTTGCAGTTGTCGAGGTGCCCAAGGTCGATGATCCGGCGCTTGAGCCTGTGCTCGATAAGTTGAAATCCTGTTCAATTGACAGTCTGTCTTCTGATCTGGATGAGCTTCAACAGCAGGTTGCAGCTGACCCTGCGTTGTCGTCATCAAATAATGTTGCTCAGGTCTTAGCTCATGGGGCTGCCATTGCAGTGTTATTTGATCCGCCTTACGAAATTAACAAAGCTCGACCGAGTGCATTGCAAACACGCAT
The DNA here is from genome assembly GCA_047634635.1 of Granulosicoccus sp. Classification (GTDB taxonomy): domain Bacteria; phylum Pseudomonadota; class Gammaproteobacteria; order Granulosicoccales; family Granulosicoccaceae; genus Granulosicoccus. The sequence goes on from JBLIIE010000073.1 coordinate 16,918, forward strand.
CAAGCGAGTTGCAGCGTTGGTGGATGTCAACACCTTGCTGCCGGGCATTGAGCTTGCCGATCATGACTACGTTCAGCAGCTAAATGTGCATCTTGGTGCTTTGAATGAACGCATCGGCAAAGCTACACAAGAATCCAGCGATAGAATTAAAGCCACCCATCGGCAGTTTGCAGCACTTTCCGGAACAATTAAGGAAGGTAAATGGGGTCCCGCAAACAGTATGATGCGTCGGTTGCTGAAAAAAGTCTCAGCTATGGAGGCGGCAGAGCGTACAGGCCTGGATGAAAAGCTGGCTCGCGCTGAAACTCAGCTTGCGGAAATGGCTGATTGGCAGGATTTTGCGGCTCGGCCTAAGTTAGAAGTTTTGTGTGATTCCATGGAGGCGCTCCCCTCTAAAGAATTGTCTCCAGATGCCTTAGCGAAGGAGGTCAGAGATCTTCAGAACACTTGGAAGTCTCTGGGTGTGAGTCGCGCATCAAACGATCTATGGGGTCGTTTTAAGACCGCTGGCGATACGGCTTACGAGCCTTGCAAAGCCTGGTTTGATCAAAAACAGAAAGAACGCCAGGAAAAGCTTGATGCTAAAGCTGCTTTGTGTGAGTCACTTGAGCAGCAGCAGGAATCTCTTGCAGAGAGCCCTGATTGGAAGGCAATTGTTCGCCTGGTTAATAATTCAAAACGTGAATGGTCGAAAAACCGCGTTTCAGACAGAAAACCTGATAAGGCTTTAGAGCAACGTTTTTCTGATGCTTTAAAGGCTTACGAAGAAGCACTATCTGCTCAGTACGTAGAGAATTCTGAGGCCAAGCAAGCGCTGGTGTCTAAAGTGGCTGAATTAGCGGAGGGTGAAATTACTCAGCATTCAGCGAATCAAGCCAAGAGCTTGCTGAGCGCATGGAAGCTTGTCGGTATTATGCGTCGCAAGGAAGATCAGGCGCTTTGGGAAGTTTTCAACGGACATCTTGGAACGATATTCAAGCATCAGCATCAGGTAGAGCGTGAGAAGCAGCGCGCAGGCCTTGAGCATGTGTTCAGAGCGAAAGATATAGTTAAGCGTTTGAAGCAATTGTCCAAGGGCGACAGTCTCGAAGAATCAGAGGTGCAAGGATTGTCTGCTGAATTTCAGGCGCTGGCAGAATTTCCTGAAAGAGATAAAAAATTCCTACTACGTGATTTTCGCCAAGCAATGGACGCCTGCTCTCGTGTTCAGGAAAACGCATCACGTAGACGCAACGATGCAGAATTTGAAGAGCGTCGCAGGCTAGTCGGATTATGTGAGCAGCTGGAAGTAGCCGTGCAGCAGTCAGGTATTCACGCAAATAATCTGACAGAGGACATCCGTCATGCATGGGAAACAAGTGATGTTCGGGTCGGGTCTGAAATTGCTTCGCTGTTACAAAAGCGAAGAGATGCTGCCCTTGGTCACCTGAGTAATGGGACGCATCCGAACTATACGATCAACGAGTCTGCAAGACGTGACTTATTGATTCGAATGGAAATTACAGCTGGTCTTGATACGCCTTCAGAAGACAAGCCTCGACGTATGCAATATCAACTTCAGAATTTGCAGGAAGGGATGACTTCGGCAGGCGTTAGTGATTCAAAACTTGTATTGCAACAATTAGAAATTGAGTGGATAGCTGCAGGTCCCTCGAGCCAGGCAGTTAGCGATTCTTTGCACTCGCGGTTTTTGAAAGCCTACAGGCGATAATGCAAGCTTGGTAATTAATACAGAACAAGAAAAATCAACCTTATGTGCCTTCTTGGGTGTCAAGTTGTTGCCCATTAACTCTAAAGACGCCGGCATGCTGTGAACGTACCACTCACCCGCGAGGCTCTTGAGCGGGCCATGCACAACAACGAGCTGCTGCTGTACTACCAGCCAAAGGTATGTCTGTCCCGTGGAGTCATTATCGGTGCAGAAGCTCTGGTGAGGTGGTCGGACGGTGCACAGGGCCTAGCCTCTCCAGATTCGTTTTTGCCGCTCGCAGAACGCAGTGGTTTGCTTCACGATCTGACGCTGCAACTCCTTGATCAAATTGTTGATGCCTCACGGGTACTTCGAGCAGAAATGCCTGCAATTGCTGCCCCGTTGTCTGTGACCAATACTGAGGCTGGTACCGTTACTCCAGAGTTGTCATTGTCAATTAATGTGGCGCCCAATGACTTAGCATCGCGCACAATCAGTAATCGTATAAGAGAACTGCTGGCAGACAACGTAATACGTCCTGTCGATTTACAGATTGAAATTACCGAAAGTGCGGTAATGGGTAATGTTGATCGTGTTTATGATGATCTTTGCCGTTTAAAGAAAATGGGAATTAAGATTCTCATGGACGACTTCGGTACAGGATATTCGTCGATAGATCGATTAAGTCAGTTGCCTTTTGACGCTCTTAAACTGGATCAAGGGGTTGTTCGCAGGATGGGCACGTCGAGGCAGAATCTTGATGTTGTACGTTCAGCTATTTCCATGGCCAGAGAACTGGGTATGACATCTGTAGCAGAAGGAATTGAGACTGCAGCTGTTTATAATTTTCTGATTGCGCACGGGTGTGAAGAAGGCCAAGGCTATTATATTGCCCGACCCATGCCTCTAGCCGATTTCCAGAGTTTCATTGCCGCAGATCATCAATTCGAAGGGTCACAAATCGGGCGTGTCCATCAGGCTTCTCTGAATCTTTCACGATTTCGCAAAATGCTTATCGATGCTGCATATTGCGCCCAACTGGGTGAGGACGTCATACTCGATTCAGTTGCCGATCCGGGTCTGGATGCCAACATTAGTGAGTCGAGGTTGGGGAGTTGGTATTTCGGGGTTGGTCAGGAATTGTCTGATCACTTGGTTTTTACTGATATTGAGCAGCCATTGCGTGAAGTGCACGCTAGTGGGCAGCGATTTCTTGAGAAGTTGAAAAGTGGTCTCTCTACGCAAGAGCTTGATCATTCCATTGCAGATATTGACTTACAGATTGGGCATTTGATTGGACTTCTTCATCGGCTGGAGCGTTTGTTGTTAACTGCCAGGGTAAATCCTAAGAGTCAGTAAAATATGTTCGGGCAACATGGTATCTGTGGCGCATGTGATGGCACTGCTGCTGGTGTGTTCGGATTTGGGGAATCGGTGGTTTAGGGGGCGTAAGTCAGATTATTGGAGCTCTTACAGGTATTGTCGTGGCAACATTGGGTGAGTTTGTCGTGTACGGTGTTCCAAGCGCCACTGTTGGTATCAAATTGACCGAAGAGGAAGAATTCAACGGTGCAGACCCGAGGGTCCTCAAGATTTTCTTAACTTCTCGCTAAGCGAAGGTGTTTACTATGAAAAGAATTACCGCAATTATCAAACCCTTCAAGCTAGATGCAGTTCGTGAGGAACTTGCTGCTGCTGGAGTGGCTGGCATCACTGTCACTGAAGTGAAAGGGTTTGGGCGGCAGAAAGGCCATACCGAACTCTATCGAGGGGCTGAGTACGTAATCGATTTCATTCCAAAAATGAAACTCGAAGTCGTCGTCAGTGAAAGTATTCTTGATGCGTGTATCGAAGGCATTATCCGCGCAGCAAATACCGGGAAAATAGGTGACGGAAAAATATTCGTAGAATCAGTTGACCGCGTGATCAGAATTCGCACGGGCGAAGAAGGAGAGCAGGCGCTCTAGCGTTTTCAGGGGCACCTTAAAAATAAGGCCACGCTATTTAGCGTGGCCTCACAGACTATTTTTCCCAAGGTGGTTTTGGTGTGAATTTACCCACCATGAAATCAGTGAATACTCGGACCTTATTACTGAGGTGCCGTCTGTGGGGATAGACCAGCTGTATTGTTGAGCTATCCACTGCATGTTCCATTAACAAGGGAACAACTTCTCCGCTCTCAATGGAAGGCTGCACAACATAGGTTGCCAGCCTGGCAATGCCGATGCCTGCTTTGACCGCTTCATGTAAAGCCGATGCACTGTTGGTGTGGAAATTACCTTTCACACGCTGAGCACGAACGCCAGACTCCGTCGTAAATTCCCAGTCATTAAAATGTTGAATGGCCGAGTGCGTCAGACAATTATGATTTAGCAAGTCTTCCGGGATTGTTGGTGTTCCGTGCTTAGCCAAATAATCAGGTGCAGCGCAAATTACGCGCTTGTTTACAGCCAGTCTTCTTGCAACTAGCGATTCGTCAGTTAACCCATCGCTCAACACAAGAGCAACATCGACGCTTTCACCAACCAGATCAACTTCACGTTCACTGAGCTCAAGCTCTACTCTGAGCTCGGGGTACGTTGCCATGAATTCAGGCATAAGCTTTATCATCTGCAGTCGTGCAAATGCTGAAACCGTTGTCACCCGCAATGTGCCTGTAACTTTGTCGTGAAGAGCCATGACAGCGTCTTCAGCCTGTTTTATCTCGTCGAGAATAGAACCGCAACGATCGTTAAAAGCGTGGCCTTCAGCGGTCATGCTTAGTTTTCGGGTTGTGCGCTGAAAAAGGCGTGCCCCCAAGCGATCTTCCAGGCGCGTAATGAGCTTGCTCACTGCGGAAGGGGTTAGATCTAGCTCTCTAGCGGCTGCAGAAAAGCTGCCCATATCGGCGGCTTTCGAGAAAACCAGCATTTCGGTGTATTTGTCCATATCTATATGTGCTTATATTTCACAATTAATAGTATTATTTGGGTGATTGTACTCTTTTGGGAAAGCAATACCATCTACCACGTCAATAGCATACTAGACAAGAGCCCTAGACATGAAAGAAGAACGATTCAATATCACTGATGAGCAGATCAAGAAACACCTATTAGAGGCACGCGTGCTTCGCAGTCAAGAAGTCTCACGACTTTCTGGCCTATTTTGCCGGGCGCCGATTCGTTTGCTCAACCGTTTCACTGCATTCAAAATCGAGTCTGCCAAGGCGGCTGTTGAAAGTCGTTGATAGCAGTTCGTACCCGATACCGACAATTTGTCGCCGGACCCGGGTTGTACGAATCAAACTAACTCGCTGATCATCTTCCGATCAGCGAGGGAATTAGCTATGCTGGACAACCGGCTCACTGCTAAGCAAACAATTCTGTGTACCGTTTCTTTGAATCATTGATTGATCCGTTGCGGCCCATGCCGGCATCGCAACCGCCGGTAGAGACGGTAAAGTTTTTTTGGTTTTATCTTAAGCCGATAAAAGGCGTGCTACTAACCACGCTGCTCTTATCCGGAATAGCCGCTCTAAGCGAGCTCTACGTGTACATCTATCTTGGTCGCGTTCTGGACTGGATGAGCACAACTTCCCGTGAATTCTTCATTGATACCCATGGCACGGCTCTGATCTGGATGGTTGTGGTGGTTGTTTTCATCCGCCCACTGTCATTACTGAGCACGCGAGCCATCATCAATCTGGCGCTCGCTCCAGGCCTTGCCAATGCCACCCGATGGCAAAACCATCGGTATGTGCTGCGTCAGAGCATGACTTTCTTCCAAAACGATTTTGCTGGCAGAATTGCTCAGAAAGTAATGCAAACCGGACACGCCGTTCGAGAAGCAGTCTTGAATATCGTAGACGGTGCCTGGATGCTAGTTATCTACCTGTTAGGCACTGTTCTGTTTTTTGTCGATATCAATGCTCTATTACTGCTGCCCATACTGATTTGGATGCTTGCGTATTTTGCCGTTGTGCTTTTTATGGTCCCACCGGTGAGACGCAAATCTGCTCGTTTGTCCGAGGAGAACTCTGCGTTAATGGGGCGTGTAGTCGACAGCTACACCAATATTCAGTCTGTAAAACTATTTGCCCATCATTCCCTGGAAGAAGAATTTGCAGGTGAAGGATTGCGCCGCCATACCCACGCGTTTCGTGTTCTGATGCGAGCCATCCTGCAAATGACCATTACGTTGACGGTGCTGAACACCTTGTTGATTGGATGCACAGCGGCCATATCGATCGGGCTGTGGATGAATGAGTTGCTTACAGTGGGTGAGATTGCAGTGGCTAACGGCCTCATTATTCGACTGAATCAAATGTCTAGCTGGGTACTTCGAACGATAACTTCATTATTCGAAAATGTGGGAACCGTGCAGAACGGTATCGAAACGATTTCACAGCCGCTGGCTATCACTGACAGAAAAGAAGCAAAAACTTTAGAGGTTAAGCAGGGGCATGTCGTTTTCGATTCTGTTGGGTTTCAATATGATGCAGATGGTCAGAGCGGGAGCGTTGTGCAAGGTTGCAGCTTTGACATCAAACCGGGTGAAAAGGTGGGTTTGGTCGGGAAATCAGGTGCTGGCAAATCGACACTTGTTAATTTGTTGATGCGCTTTCACGACGTAGACGAAGGCTCTATTACGATCGATGGTGTTGATGTTCGCGATGTCAGTCAAGACAGCCTGAGAGCAGCTATTGCCGTGGTTAGTCAGGATACGTCGTTGTTGCATCGCTCTATTCGAGAAAATATTTGTTATGGCAAGGCGCATGCAAGCGATGAGCATATTCTGCTTGCAGCGAAACAGGCTGAGGCTATGGTGTTCATACCAAAGCTGTTTGACCCACAGGGAAGAACAGGTCTTGATGCCTACGTCGGTGAACGTGGAGTCAAGCTCTCAGGTGGGCAGCGACAACGCATAGCCATTGCTCGCGTGATTCTCAAAAACGCACCAGTGCTGATTCTTGACGAGGCAACTTCAGCTCTGGATTCTGAGGTAGAGGCAGCAATACAGGAACAGTTAACGCAGTTGATGGAGGGTAAAACTGTGCTAGCAGTAGCTCATCGATTATCGACCATTGCTGCGCTTGATAAGTTGATTGTGTTAGATGAGGGATCTATTGTTGAGTCTGGAACACATGCGGAGCTAATAGAGAAAGGTGGATTGTACGCGCGGCTTTGGCAACGGCAATCAGGCGGATTTTTGGGTGTGGTTTGAGGTGAGTTTCGCCCAGGCAACGTTATACAGTTATAACCCTGAATGTAATTAGTATGTCTGTGCGCTTAAACTGATGGCTTTGTTGTGGTATATACGATAGGTACAGCACAAACACGTAATTGACGATGAACAGCAAAGTATTGCGCCTGAACAAGGCCGGTACTCCCATCGCTTGGTTGAGTTGGCAAGAAACGGCCACGCTGCTAGTAAAGGACCAGGTACTTTGGAGTATCGGTGACACAATTCACACGGTAAGAGGTGGGTATAACAAAGCAGGCATTCGTTCCGAACTGATGCTGCCCAGCATCATCGCTTGCGATGGTCGAGTCGACAGCCATGCTTTTACACCTGCTTTAAGTAATAGCCTTTTATTTGCTCGCGATCAGCAGCTGTGTATGTACTGTGGTCTCGAGTTCCCTGTTAAGGATTTGTCCAGAGATCACATCGTACCCACGTCTCGTGGTGGTAAAGATATTTGGACCAACTGCATAACGGCTTGCAGGCGCTGCAATAATCGTAAAGGCAGCCACACGCCTGAAGAAGCCAATATGCAATTGTTGGCAATTCCGTTTGCACCAAACCGTTATGAGTTTTTCTATCTATCAAATCGTGATGTGCTGGCAGATCAAATGCAGTTTTTGAAAACGCGCTTTTCTGCCAATGGCAGTGCCTTTGCTTAGCTTCAAATACATTTTGCGAAGTTTAGCTATAACGGGTGATTACCACTGGGCTGATTTCACAGGTTGATTTTTCCAAGTTTCAGGTTTAACAAGACACGCACTGCGAAATCGTCAAGTACGGAGCTGTTTATGGAATGTCCTGATATCTGAACAAGGTAATCTCCAGAAACCGCAATCGTTGTTTTATAGGACTTGGTTCCAGGCAAGGCGGTTCGGTATAGATGCGCTTTCATCTGGCTGACTGTTGATTTTGCGTTAGGTTTTACGATAACTGACTCATCATGCATCAAGCTTTCGGCTTCAACGGTGTTTTCGTGGAGCGTGCGCGCGAACAGGGATGCTGTGTGAGCAGTTTCTGTCTGCAAAACAGTGACTTCTATTGGTGCTGAATCTGGCATGGATTGGTTGTATAACTGGAGGGAGACCATGCTATTGATAAGACGTGTGAATCCGTCTATTGCTGCGGATCGGGCTGAGGGGTCGGAACGTAGGTTTACACCTTTCAAAGGAGAGGTCTCTACGCCAATCCAGTCTCCTTGCACCCAAGGGTGATCAATGTCAAGGCTGGCTCGTATCAAGCGCTGGTTTCGATTTTCCCTATCGACGTCAGGGAAGCTTTCAGGTGCGAGAATCTGGATAGGGTCCTGAGGAGGAGAGCTTAACAGTCTGTCGATCAATTGATGGCCATTTTCTCGTTTTGCAAGAGAAGCTATAAAACGTTCACCCTCAACATAGGAATATTCCAGCACGTTGTGGCTGATAGCTTCGACGGGTCGTGAAAGTAAGGCAGGGGCTGCATTCCGGTTAAACATGAAATTATCTAGAGCATTCAAACCAGGAAGACAATTGTTATGGGTGCAAATATTTCGTGTTACCCATTGGGCATGGCCTTCAAAGGTTGCTGATTGTGCAAATGATGCGCGGAAATTCAAGGCTCTGTTTTTATGAATGTGATAGCGCAGGTCGTCTGCTGCATGTACTAATTCATGAATAAGTAGGGTCAGTAAGGCAGCTTTGCGTAGGTCTGGGTCCTGCGGTAAAGAGTTTTCAAAGTTGAGTAGCATTTTTCTGCTAACCATCACAGCGTTAAGTCGTGACGCAAAGAGTGCTGCGTAGGTGCCGACTTGAGCATCCATTACCCTGGATAGAAAATGCACAGAGAACTGACTCTTTCCAAATTGTGCGGTGATTAAACGCGTGGTTTCGTGGGTCACTTCATCGTTTATGGGTTGGTCCTCAGATAGAAGCAATTTTATGTGCTGTAAATCGACGTCGAGCTCGTCTTCCACAAGCTTGCGTGCATGAGCAAACAAACTATCGATGGTGTTGGACCAGGCGTTCCTGTCTACCTCACTTTTCTGAATTTTTTGTCTGGAGCCTGAAGGCGCAACACTCCAGTTGATCTGCTTGCTGGTATAAGACTCGGCCACGGACAGGCTGACCAGTGGTTCTTGCAGGTCAGCTCGCCCAATTGCGGATTGGCAG
>JBLIIE010000074.1:0-25938 GCA_047634635.1 Granulosicoccus sp.
CTGCACATCATAGATCGCGAAATTCTCGTCATTGATATCGACGATGCTCTCGCTGAAAGCGGAGAGTTACTCGGCACAATGGACTATGAGTCATTTCTACAAACTGCCAAAACCGGCAACGCACCTGAAGGTGTTGATGATGAATGGCAATCCATTTCATTACTCTACACATCAGGCACGACGGGAAACCCAAAGGGCTGTGTCTATCATCATCGTGGAGCCTATCTCAATGCCATCGGTAATATGGCGACTATGGGTGTCACCCATCAATCCCGCTATCTTTGGACCCTACCCATGTTCCACTGTGATGGCTGGACTTTTACGTGGGGTGTGACAGCTGCGATGGCAACACATGTGTGCTTACGCAAAGTCGACCCAGCCCTTATTTTCGAGTTAATCGAAGCGGAGAATATAACTCATATGTGCGGTGCCCCCATTGTGCTGAACATGTTGGCCAATGCACCAAAAGCCATCCAGAAACGCGCTAGTGCAGATGTCGCTATTGCAACAGGTGGAGCTGCTCCCCCCTCCTCTGTCATTGAAGCCATGGAAGCAATCGGTTTCAGTGTGACGCATCTTTACGGTTTAACAGAAACCTATGGACCTGCCACTGTATGCATCCCACAAGATGACTGGCCAGAGCTGGGACTACAGCAGCGCTCTGGACGGATGGCTCGCCAAGGCGTGCATTATGTGACTCTGGAAGATGCTGCGATTCTCAATAGCGCATCCATGGAAAAAACCCCTAACGATGGCCTCACAATAGGTGAGCTGATGATTCGTGGTAACACCGTCATGAAGGGCTACCTTAAAAATCCGGATGCAACTGATGAAGCATTTGCCGGTGGCTGGTTTCATACGGGTGACCTGGGTGTACAGCACCCGGATGGATACATAGAGATCAAGGATCGAGCTAAAGACATCATTATCAGTGGTGGCGAAAATATCTCCACTCTAGAAGTCGAAGAAGTTCTGTACCGACACCCTGCGGTTTTGGAAGCTGCAGTCGTTGCCAAGCCTGATCAGAAATGGGGAGAAACTCCGTGTGCATTTGTCACTTTGCACAAAACAGACGGAGCCTCTGAAAAAGACATCATTGATTACTGCAAAGAGCATCTGGCGAAATTCAAAGTCCCCAAATCGGTTGTGTTTGGGCCATTGCCTAAAACTTCTACTGGTAAAATTCAAAAATTTGCCCTGAGAGATTTAGCGGCAGCGAACTAGTTCATTTTTATTGGGACGAACAGATATGCAAATCATAGTCGACGACCTTAAAGATCAGCCAATCATTCAGCTTCTTGCAGAGCATATGCAAAACATGCAGTCTTCATCGCCCCCAGAGAGTGTTCATGCTTTGGATATTGAGGCGCTGAAAGCTCCTGACATTACTTTCTGGAGTGCATGGGAAAACGAAGAACTACTGGGTTGTGCCGCCCTGAAAGAAATATCATCGACAATGGGTGAAATAAAGTCCATGCGTACAGCATCTGCTCATCATAGAAAAGGGGTGGCATCAAACCTTGTCAATACCATCATTGAGACCTCAATCGAACGAGGCTACAAGCAACTCTATCTGGAAACAGGCTCAATGGTTGAGTTCGAAGCGGCACGATTGCTATACACCCGTTTCGGCTTTACCTTTTGCCCACCCTTCAGCGGCTATGAAGAAGATCCGAACAGCTTATTTATGATGCGTCAGCTGTAGTTTCTAAGGGCCTTCTCGATAGGATAGGCAAGTGATACCGAGTGGGTCACGCAGCGACGTTACGCAGATGCAAAATATCACCAAGCGCTGCTACGGCCACTTCCATGGGCGTATTTCCTGTTTTAAAATGACGACCAAGAGGTGCCGTCAAGCCAATCAATTCGTCTTCAGAAAATCCTTTTCTTTTAAGCCTGCTTCGAAAACTTGTCGCCTTAGATCTGGATGCTATTAGTCCACAATAACGCGAGTTCCCCTTTGCCAGTATGGCCTCTATCAGCTCCATATCCAGTTCATGGCTATGGGTCATCACTATAAAATAGCTATCAGCCTGACATGCTTCGACATCTGCAAAAACGTTTTCAGATAATTTGGATGTCGTCACCGACGTTGGCGATGTTGATCTATCGGTATCACAACACGCAGTAAGCTTATCGAGCCACTCCTTTCTAGAATCATGAAAAGTCGCTCTACAGGACAGGCGTTGTACAACTCTGGCCACTTCCTGAGCGACATGCCCTGCTCCAAAGACGTGCAAAATGAAGTCATTGGACCACTGACAATCAAACTGCAACTTTACCCGGCCACCGCAACATTGAGTTAGATCAGATCCCAGAACAAACTCACGATGTGTTATCACGGGCCCTCGAACCACAGCCTTTAAAAGATCTCTTGCATGCTCTATCGCCTCATGTTCAAGCGCTCCTCCACCTAAAGTGTCTTTAAACACATTATCAGTGACCACCATCCGCGTCCCCAGGACTCGTGGCGCCGAACCCTCAGATTCGATGACTGTTATCAGGACACAGGATACATTTTGCGCTGCATATTCCGACAGAGCATCCAACCAGCTCATGCGTCTGACAACTCTTCAGATGGAGTAGAGTCTTCGTTGCTATCCAACTGTGTTTTAGCTACCAGCATGCACACTCGCAGAACTTCTTCAGGAGTTGCAGGGGCATTCAAAGGCGGAAATAATGTGTGATTACCTATTGCTGAAATTGCATCTCGAATAGCTGCGAAAACAGACATAGCCAGCATCAAAGGCGGCTCCCCAACCGCTTTAGAATGATAGACGGTCGCAGCCTCATTGGGACTATCCTCTAGCAAAGCTACATTAAACTCCAAGGGCATATCACTGATAGCAGGGATTTTATAGGTGGCTGGCCCATCGGTAGTCAACCGCCCCTTATCATCCCAACAGAGTTCTTCATGGGTTAACCAACCCGCTCCCTGGACAAACCCTCCCTCTATTTGCCCTATATCGATGGCAGGGTTTATAGATCGCCCTACGTCTTGCAAAATATCGGTTCGGAGAATTCGGGTTTCTCCGGTAAGTGTATCAATTTCAACTTCAGACACCGCAGCACCGTTTGCGAAGTAGAAGAAAGGTCGACCCTTTGCCTGCTCGCGGTCGTAATGAATTTCCGGTGTTCTGTAATAGCCTGTTGCTGACAATTGAATACGATCCTTGTAAGCGGCCTCTGTCAGCTCAGACCATGCATAGACAACCACGCCGTTCTTGTTATCGGATACTGATACACAGCTATCAGAAAAACTGATGTCGCTAGTTGCAACCCCGTGCCGTATTGCCAAATAATCAGTCAACCGTTCTCGCAGCGTTACGGCCGCTTTCAATGCAGCCATACCATTGAGGTCAGTACCTGATGATGCGGCGGTAGCAGACGTGTTTGGAACCTTATCTGTTCGAGTCGCCATAACCGCAATATGATCCAGTGAAATACCTAGCTCTTGTGCAACTATCTGCTGAATTTTGACCAACAAACCCTGCCCCATTTCCGTGCCACCGTGATTCAGTTGCACTGAACCGTCGCTATAGATGTGGATCAAGGCACCTGCCTGATTAAGATGTTTAACGGTAAAGGAAATACCGAATTTCACCGGAGTCATCGCGATGCCTTTTTTAATCACTGAACTCTTGCTGTTGAACACACGGATGTCTTCGCGACGTGAACGATACTCAGCGGTTTTTTCCAGTTGATCGAAAAGAGCCGGCACAGTAAAAGAATCTACCGTTTGATGATAAGGCGTAATGTTCCTATCTTTTTTTCCATAAAAGTTGATCCGCCGGATATCAAAAGGGTCTCTGCCCAGATAGAAAGCGATAGCATCAATGACGGTTTCAGCCGCCATCATGCCTTGCGGTCCTCCAAAACCTCTAAACGCGGTGTTTGAGACTGTGTGAGTTTTGCACCTAAGACCATCAATGGTTACGTTGGGTAAATAATAGGCGTTGTCGCAATGGAACATGGCACGATCCACAATTGCATCAGACAGGTCTGGAGAATTTCCACATTGACCAGCCAACACATACTCTATGGCGCTAATACGTCCCTGATCATCAAATGACACATCGAAGCGATTGAGAAACCCATGACGCTTCCCCGTCATGAGCATGTCATCTCGCCGGGATAATCGACAATTCACACTGACGCGTTGTCTAGTTGCAAACAAAGCCGCAAACGCAGCACACGGTGTACCGTGGGTTTCCTTGCCGCCAAAGCCACCTCCCATCCGCCGTACAATGACATTCACGCTGTGCATAGGTACGCCAAGGACATGGGCAATGAGATGCTGAGTTTCAGTGGGATTCTGATTACTAGACCACAGCGTGACGCCTCCATCCTCTTCCGGGCGTGCTCGCGCTACCTGCCCTTCGAGATAAAAATGCTCTTGCCCACCTATATCAATTTCACCTTGCAGGCGGTGCTTTGATTGCGAAAGTACCTCTGCTGATTCACCACGTTTCATTGTGTGAGGTGGCCGAACATAAAACTCCTGTGCAATCGATTCAGACAAAGACAACTGCGGAGTCTCTTCAGCATATTCAATTTTTGATTTGAGAACTGCTTGTCTGGCTTCTCGGTGAGATCTGGCTGCAACGGCAAACACCGGCTGCCCCATGAATTCAACTATCTCATCGACTAGTAACGGATCACCCTTGAACACCGGACCAATATCAGTAGCATGGGGCAGATCACTAAAAGTCATAACATCAACGACACCAGAACTGGCACGAACGGCATCCAAATTCATTGACAAGATTCGACCATGCGCTATGCTAGCCTGGCCCAAAGCGACGTGCAGTTGCCCCGCCGTAAGTTCGAGATCGTCAACATAGCGGGCTTTACCTGTGACATGAGCCTTGGCACTATCGTGTGCTTGTTCAGATCCGATAGTACTCATGACTCTCTAACCTCAAGCAAAACACGTTGAAGGAGGTTTTTAGCAACTTGCAGCCGATAGCCCGCACTGGCTCTTGCATCTGTGATGGGACTAAGTTCATCACCCAGCGCTTTTTGCGCATCGTAAACAGCTTCTTGAGAGAAATCTTTTTCATTGAGCATTTGCTCAACGGCTTTAGCCCGGATAGGTATCGCTGCCATACCTCCAAAAACAACCCTGCAATCTTTCACGATGCCACACTCAAAAGGCAAATGAATTGCCATACACACACTAGATATATCATCGTCAATGCGTTTGCTGATTTTATGCACAGCAAACTTACTACTGGAATCGGGAAGAGGAATATGCACAGAGTGGATAAATTCCGACGCAGTAAGGCTGGTTTTTCGATAGCCCAGGTAATGATCCTCGAGCAGCAGTGTTCTAGTCTTGTCACCACACTGAATCGTAAGAAATGCATTCAGCGCAATTAACATAGGCGGTAAATCCCCTATTGGAGAAGCAGATCCGATATTGCCACCAATAGTTCCCTGGTTGCGAACTTGATCTGATCCAAACCGAAGCAACAACTCTTGTGCACCTGGAATTCTCGATTGCATAACCGCCAGGCACTCAGTCAATGTAACTGCTGCGCCAAGTTCCAGATACGTGTCAGCAACTACGGTTTGTTTAAGTTCCGAAACAGCGTTTATCGAAACAATAGAAGGTAAGTCTCGTAACTGCTGAGTAACCTCAAGCGCCAGATCGGTACCACCAGCCAGTATTCGAGCATTAGGATAAGACTGAAGATACGTCGCAAATGCTGTGAGAGTATCAGGCTGATAAAAACCAACCACATCTGCAGGCTGAGAGTCTAAATGCCTAAGTAATTCAATCGTTTTTTTCTCTGAAGTTTTTGTTATCAAATCTTTGCGATGGATGTCTGTCTGATTAGCTCGATGATTAAGCGCTCTCTCAGCGGCTTGCTTTATGGGCCGATATCCAGTGCACCTGCATAAGTTACCACCTAGCGCACGATCCACCTGCTCTTTCAAAACCTCGACTTTTTCATCCTGTTGATACAACGCGTACAGGGACATAACAAATCCAGGTGTGCAAAAACCGCATTGTGATCCATGCTCAGACACCATGCACTCCTGCACCGGGTGCAGAACATTATTAGTGGCCAGGGATTCAACCGTCAAAAGCTGTTTACCATGCAATGTGCCCACGAAAGCAATGCAGCTGTTCATGGAACGATACACAAGCCGATAACCCCCTTCGTGGTTTTTCTCCGCTGCGGCTAGAACCACCGTGCATGCACCGCAGTCACCTGAACCACAGCCTTCCTTGGTGCCAGTGCGCTGACGATGAATCCGCAGCCAATCGAGTACAGTCAGGTCAGGCGCAACATCCTTCAGTTCAACCAGTTCCTGATCAAGTAGAAAACTAATCATGCAGGCTTGTCCACAAACAATGAGGTGGGAGCGAACTGCGTTACATCTATTAATCCCACATCAGAGATTCGCAATTCGGGTATGACAACAAGTGCCAGCAAAGAATGCTGCATATAAGCATTGTTCAACGTACATCCACACTGACGCATGGCATCGACGAGTTGTTGCGCTTTCTTGGCAACAATTTCTGCGCGCTCTTCTGACATCAATCCAGCAATAGACAATTCAATCAGGGCAAGTTCTTTACCATTGGCAAATAGGGTAACGCCCCCACCCACTTCGCCCAATCGATTTGCCGCCAGTGCCATATCCGCGTGGCTGGTGCCTACAACGATCATCTGGTGAGCATCGTGAGCAACCGTTGATGCCATTGCGCACGGTATGTTGTAGCCGAATCCGGAAACAAATCCATTAACAACCTGTCCGGTGCCACGATGACGTTCGACTAACGCGATCTGACAAACATCAGCTTCTACATCCATCAGGACCTGTTGATCACCAACCCGCAGAGTGGCCTCCAATGCTCGAGTGGGAGCCTGATTTTCGATAACGCCGATCACGCGAGCCACCACTGAATCTTCGGTGGAATGTGGCGCTTTTATTATGAAATCGCTGCCGGTCAATGACTTTCCAAGATACACGGTATTTTTCGCTGAAGGTGGGTACTCATAGTGTGGAATATCCACCAACAATGAGCTGGCTTCGGCCACGAGCTCACCTTGAGCAAATACCTGCTCAATCGGTAGTTCGACTAAATCAGAGGTAATAATGATATCAGCACGCCGTCCCGGCGTGATCGAACCCAGCTCCCTCTCAAGACCAAAATGCTCCGCCGTGTTTAACGTAGCCATTTGTATTGCAGTCACGGGCTTCAAACCCTGTGAAATAGCGTGGCGCACTACTCGATTCATATGCCCCTCATTAACTAGGGTGCCTGAATGGCAATCATCTGTGCACAATATAAAATAACGAGGGTCTAGTCCGTGTTCCGTGATGGCCTTTATTTGAGGCGCAACATCGTACCAGGCAGACCCAAGCCTGAGCATTGATCGCATACCTTGCCTAACCCGAGCCATAGCATCTTCAACACGCGTGCCTTCATGATCATCAGCAGGTCCACCGGCCACGTAGCCGTGGAACGGTAATCCCAAATCGGGTGAGGCGTAATGGCCGCCAATCGTTTTATTAGCTCGCCGGGTTGCGTCGATTTCACCACGCATTTTCGCGTCGTTGTTGGCCACTCCGGGAAAATTCATTACTTCACCCAGGCCGATGATGTTTGGCCACCGCATGGCCTCTTCAACCTCCTTGACGCCTAGTTCAGCCCCAGCGTTCTCAAGACCTGGTGCCGAGGGCACACAACTAGGCATTTGAACAAAAACGTTCAAAGCAAGCTGCATGGCTTCATCGTGCATGAGTCGCACACCTTCAAGACCCAGTACATTGGCAATTTCATGCGGATCGATGAACATGGACGTTGTACCATGCGGCAGAACGGCCCGGGCGAATTCGGTGACAGTCACCATGCCGCTTTCCACATGCATATGAGCATCACACAAACCAGGGACCAGATAGCGACCCTTGGCATCAACTATTTCGGTGTTTTCACCCACTGTGTGTCCCGCATCCGGACCGACATAAGCAAATCGGCCACAACTGATCGCGACATCAGTGTTCGGGATAATTTCACCTGAATGGACATTTACCCAACGCCCATTTTGAATGATGGTATCTGCACTCTGGCGCCCCATAGCGACATCTACCAGTGTAGAGGCGCATTCAATCCAGTTAACCAGCTTGCTCATAAAGGCCTTTTCTCCTTGTCGTTTGGCACAACCACTTCACAAAGTGGCCGGATTCCTGCACTGTCTCATACTTTCTAGGCACCGATGTGGTGACTAGATAGCACCCGTATCAGGCGAATGTCCGTTATACTTGCGCGTTAACCACAGCAGCGCATCCTTCCGGCCCGTGCGCACGTCAAAAACCCCCTAGTGACACGCCCATTCGGTGTGAATATTAGGCGCGCCAAGCGCGTCGACAGGACTTCATAGTGATCCAGAAACTCCGCAATATAGCCATCATAGCCCATGTAGATCATGGCAAGACGACACTCGTTGACAAGCTGTTACAGCAATCCGGCACACTGGATATGCGTAAAGAGCAAACAGAGCGCCTGATGGATTCCAACGCAATTGAAAAAGAGCGTGGAATCACAATTCTGTCTAAAAACACAGCGATCCGCTGGAACGACTACCGAATCAACATTGTTGATACACCGGGACACGCCGATTTCGGCGGAGAAGTAGAGCGCGTGCTCAGCATGGTTGATTCCGTATTGCTGCTAGTTGATGCCGCTGAAGGCCCAATGCCACAGACACGCTTCGTAACGCAAAAGGCGTTTGCAATGGGATTTCGTCCCATCGTCGTAATAAACAAGATCGATCGGGAAGGCGCCCGTCCTGACTGGGCTCTCGACCAAACATTTGAGCTTTTTGACAATCTGGGTGGAACTGATGAGCAGCTGGATTTCCCAGTTGTCTATGCTTCTGCTGTCAACGGCTACGCCGGAATGGAACCGGATACTACCGGAGGTGATATGACGCCTCTGTTCGAGACAATCATCAGAGAAGTACCCGCCCCGGATGTAGACGCTGACGGCCCTCTGCAAATGCGGATCAGCTCTCTCGACTACAACAGCTACGTTGGAGTCATCGGCATTGCACGCATCCAACGCGGAAAACTTCGCCCTAACCAAGTGGTCAAAGTTATTGGAGCGGATGCATCTCAGCGAAATGCAAAAGTACTCCAGGTTCTAGGATTTCACGGCTTGGAGCGCATCGAAACTGATCTTGCCGAAGCGGGTGATATCGTTTGCATCACGGGCATTGATAAGCTGAATATTTCTGACACCTTGTGTGACCCATCAAAGATAGACCCCATGACGCCGCTGTCTGTCGATGAACCAACAATAAGCATGATGTTTCAACCTAACAGCTCGCCGTTTGCAGGAAAAGAAGGCAAATACGTTACTAGTCGAAATATTTGGGATCGATTGCAAACCGAATTACTGCATAACGTAGCGCTTCGCGTCGAACGCACTGAACAGAGTGAAACATTTAAGGTTTCTGGCCGAGGTGAGCTTCACTTATCGGTCCTGATTGAGAATATGCGCCGTGAAGGGTACGAAATTGGCGTTGGTCGCCCAGTCGTAATCACCAGAATTGGCGAAAATGGCGGAATTGAAGAACCTTTTGAACAAATTACCATTGATGTCGAAGAACAGCATCAAGGCGGCATCATGGAAAAGATGGGTGAACGACGTGCAGATCTAAAAGACATGGTTCCAGACGGTAAAGGTCGGGTTCGACTCGACTATATTGCGCCAGCTCGCGGCATGATTGGATTTCGTACTGAATTCCTGACAGCTACTTCTGGCAGCGGATTAATTTACTCGGTATTTGATCACTACGGTCCACAGAT
Source organism: Granulosicoccus sp. (assembly GCA_047634635.1). Classification (GTDB taxonomy): domain Bacteria; phylum Pseudomonadota; class Gammaproteobacteria; order Granulosicoccales; family Granulosicoccaceae; genus Granulosicoccus. Next base: position 9,829 of record JBLIIE010000074.1, read on the forward strand.
CAAATTGAACGTTGGTGCACGCCGCAACGGTGTATTGATTTCCAATGGTCAGGGCAAAGCACTAGGCTTCGCGCTGTGGAATCTTCAGGAGCGTGGCCGCTTGATTCTTGGCGCTAACTCGCAAGTCTATGAAGGACAGGTTATCGGCATTCATTCTCGTGAAAACGATCTGACCGTGAATTGTTTGAGAGGCAAGCAGCTGACAAACGTTCGTGCGTCAGGTACGGACGAAAATATCGTGCTGACACCGTTTATTAACATGAGTCTGGAGCAAGCGCTCGAATTCATCGATGACGACGAACTCGTAGAAGTCACACCGCAATCGATCCGTGTGCGAAAGAAATTCCTCACAGAGAACGAACGCAAGCGTAATTCACGCCAGCCCAAAGCAGCCAGCTAGGCTGTAGACAAACAGATTCGGACCTCAAAAATTAGCCTCAGCTAATTCTTGTGGTCCGAATCTGTTATTTAGCTCAGGCTTACTTTGGTGGTCCGACCTGATGAGAGATAGTCGGTGGTTTGCATCTCAAACAGTCGACTCGCAGCTCGCTCAAATTCAAAAGCCAACCTCTTCCCTGTATATAACTTATCAGCGGTTGCTTGCGCCGACACGACTAGTCTGACGTGCCGGTCATAGAACTCGTCGATGAGATTCACGAAGCGCCTTGCTGCGTCGCTGCTCATTTCATCCATGACTGGAATGTCACTGATAAGCACCGTGCCAAACACACTCGCTATCTCTATGTAGTCCTCTGTGGAGCGAGGGGTATTGCACAGAGTGTCGAATGAAAACCACACAAGATCTGCTGATCGCCCCAGCAACGGCAACATCCGTCCGTTCAGTTCAATGCTGTCACGATCATCCACACCTTCTAACGCCAGACGCTCAAAGTGGGCTTGCATAGCGGCCTGGGTATGGACTGAGGCACGTCCCTCAACAAACTCGCTGACACAATAGATAGGCTCAGTCTGTAATAGTCGGAGACGATAATCGGTAACGCCCATCATCTCAATAACGGTCGTGTGATTACAAATCTGGGCAATCGCTGGAAGGAAACGTGCTCGTTGCAAACCCTCTTTGTACAAGCCTTCAGGTGGTACGTTGGACGTTGTCACAAGCGTAACTCCATGCTCAAACAAGGCCGAGAGCAGTCCGCCGAGAAGCATAGCATCGGTAATATCGTTTACGTGAATTTCATCCAGTAAAAGCAACCGCACTCTGCTTGCCCAATCTTCCGCAATTATTTTTATCGGATCTTCTACGCCATCAAGCTTGCGTAAATCTGCATGAATTTGCTGCATGAACCTATGAAAATGCAGTCTGGATTTTTCAGCAAAGGGCAATTCTTCAAAAAAAAGATCACACAAATGGGTTTTCCCACGACCGACGCCACCCCATAAATAGAGTCCCGGCACCCCCGACACACGGGTCTCTGGTTTTCGCATCCAGCGAGCGAAAACAGATTGGGACGGCGACTTCCAGGAAGAGCGTCTAGCCAGCTCACTACCAATAATGTCCAGCTTACCCATGACCTCACGCTGCTCCTCGTCAGGCGAGAGCGAGCCTTGGATAATTTCTGCGTCGTAGCGTTCGAGAGACACTGCAATTAAGGTAATTGAGTGGCAGCTGGTAACTTCAACGGGCCGCTCGAAGCGACCGAATAGCTACTTTCTGCCGAATCAAGACATAGTGATGCACTGATTCAATTTCCTCCAGAGATAAATTCACAAAGCGGCACTCAGTCTGGCCATGCTCACCTAACGGCAAAACGTCTACATAACCTGATACAGGTACCTGAGCCGTAGGTAAATCAAGGCTGAAAGGATATCGTCTACCAGGCGCCACAATTTGTTCTGGCATGGAAAAGCCATTAGCACTGATATCAAGAACCCGACTCAATCGGCCTTCGATCTGCAAAATTATCGGATCGTCAGGATCCGGAACAACCTGATAAGCAGTACGGCCACTGCTTACGGCATTAACAGTTATCTCATTCATCGTTAACGATCTCCTCTCCTACAAGCCCGACGTCACAAGCAACCCTAAACGACTACGCAAATGTTGGACGCTGTTATCTTCAAGAATAATGGAGGCTGTTTTATAAGCGATTTCGACTATGAGCAGTTCACGTAAGTGAGCTGTACGGAGTCGACCAACGAGGATACACATCAATATTGCAAGGCTGATACCGCAAACAAACGGCAACACCACTGAGCCACCTAAAGTGTCCTGTGCCGGCGAGACGTAGAGCAATAAAGACCCCAGCATTCCAATCAGGACGGCATAAATTCCAGTAAAAACAAAAACGTCAGCAGACATTTGGTGATATCGCCGCTCACTGGCCATTCGTCTTTCAAGTGCGAACCTGATAGATTGTTCGTCCGAAGCATCACCTATGAGACAGCAGACTTCTTCAACCTGATCAGAATTGGACCTGATATCTGCAACGCCCAACAAGCCGTCTCTTCGGCTAACTTCACATACTTTAAGCATCGCAGTGATCATTGCCACCGGCGCTGTGCCTCCCCGGATGCCTCGAACCAAAGCCATTTGCAAAGCTTGGCCTAAATGTGATGTCGAGAAAGTTAGCAGCAAACCTACCAGCGCACCTCCAAACACCACAATACCCGGTTGAACGACATCAATGAGTTTCTCAGTTCCACTAAGAAACATCGATAATCCAATCGTCAGTAGTGCCGCCGCTAGTATCAGCGGTATCACTTGCCAGATTTCTACGCTCTTTTGTTTGCGCACAAATAATTTTTCAGAAGTGGTCAATGACACGTTGAATGAAGGCCGCCAGTTAAAAAGGGCTTGTCACCCATGCCAAACTGTGGTCCATCGGTGAATCGTGATGAAAGAATAGCAGAATACTTGGAAGGTTAAAGTCGGATTTACAGCTACTTTTCCGCTAGCTTATCTTAGGAAAAATGCAATAGAAATCAATATCTAGCGCGCCAACTCTAACCAAGGAGGAACATCTCGGCCTGCTTTCTTCAAACGTTTATCAAGTGCTCGGGCATCAGGATGAAACTGCTCCAACTGCTGCCAGAATTTCGATGAGTGATTTAAATATAGAGTGTGAGCAAGCTCGTGTAACAATACATAATCCACTAATTCTGAAGGAAGAAACAATAGCTTATAATTCAAACTTAACGTTCCAGTTGAAGAATAGCTTCCCCATACTGACCGCTGACCTCGTACTTGCACTTTGGAATATTTAAGCCCGTGCCGAGCCGCATGTTCGGCCAACTTGGGTGGCAAAACAGCTCTTGCCATGATCATCAGTCGCTCAGCAATTTCGGCAGCAACAGCACATTTGTCGGAAGACTCAGCACTTAAGCACCACCTCTGATCATTTTCTACTTTGCTGGACACGGAGGTCACGCCAGGTAAATCAGACAAAAACGCGAGGTGCCACACCTCAGAAAGTGCCTGCAAATTCAATTGCTGCGGCGGCCACTGTCGATACACGGCTGGCGTGAGTCGCTCAACCTCCATTAGCGAATTTTCTATCCACCGTCTATTGGATTCGACAAAATTGGGAATATCACGCTTGGGAAATCGCTTTGGTGCTGTGACAATCACCCCTCTTCCCGGCTCGACTCGCAAAGTCAGGCGCCGAGCACGAGGCGAGACGATCAGCTTGTAATCAATATGCTTGTCCATTTCGAACGATAGTTGGTTCACGGAGTTTAAAGGCTGAACACTTTTGAAGGTGCTTGAGTGTACCGGTTTCTATACTATTCCATTTCAATCTGCTGGACTGCTACAGTAATTCGACGACATCTCAACAGATTGCTAGTCCTTGTCGTTTACTGCCTGCAAAAATCACCCTAAATCGTAACTCCTCATCAAATATGAATCTTCTGAGCATCACAAGCATTCTCATCACGGTATCGGCGCTGTTTGCCTACGTGAATTATCGCACCCTGAAATTGCCAACCACTATTGGCATAATGGTTTGCTCTCTCGTCTTCTCCCTGGTACTCGTAATTTTAGGAAATCATGGCTACGGCGATGGTGAACGGATCGCCAAGGAGATTATTGGGCAAATAGAATTTGACACCACACTGCTAAACGGGATGCTGGGTTTCCTTTTATTTGCCGGTGCAATGCATATTGATCTTGATCGCCTGCTGGAAAGAAAATGGACGATTGGTTTGTTAGCATCGTTCGGTGTCATCACCAGCATGTTTCTCGTTGCAGGCGGCTCTTATTATCTGTTTCGACTATTAGGATTTGATGTTCCGTTCATTTTCTGCCTACTGTTCGGATCCCTGATCTCACCTACCGACCCGATCGCGGTCATGGGTATTCTCAAAACTGCAGGTGCCAGCAAATCTTTAGAGATAAAAATTGCAGGCGAATCCCTATTCAATGATGGGGTAGCCATCGTCGTTTTTCTGGCTATATTCGGCATGGCAGTTAACGGTGACGCCTTTAATCCACAACATATTGCTGTCCTATTTGTACAAGAGGCATTTGGCGGCGCATTGTTTGGCTTCGCCTGTGGCTGGGTTGTATTGCAAATGTTAAAACGTGTCGATAATTATCAAGTCGAAATTTTATTGACTCTGGCACTAGTTTCAGGCGGCTCAACGGCTGCTGCTGGTCTGCATCTATCAGCACCGATTGCAGTTGTTGTTGCCGGATTAATGATTGGCAACCACGGGCGCAGAGGTGCCATGAGCAATAAAACAGTTCAACATCTGGACACTTTCTGGGAACTGATAGATGAGATTCTCAATGCCATACTGTTTCTCATCATCGGACTTGAAGTCATGGTGTTAAGCCTGGATCTCCATATGTGGCTTGCAGGTCTAGCCATGGCTGTAGTGGTGTTGTGTGCCAGACTTATATCAGTAGGAATTCCAGTTAATATTCTACGTAAAATGAATCGTGAGTTTCATCCACATGCAGTAAAAATACTCACTTGGGGGGGGCTACGAGGAGGTATCTCTGTTGCACTTGCTTTATCCATTCCTGCAAGCCCAGAGCGAGATTTAATTGTTGCGGTAACCTATGTCATCGTAGTTCTTTCCATACTGGTGCAAGGACTGAGCATTGGAAAATTAGTTAAAGCCACAGCTATAGACCCAGAAGAACCCGGAAAATGCTAAACCATGGAATTCAAACTGTTTGTTGATGAAAATGTGTGTGTGGTAGTGTCTTTTGAATGGCTGATGGCACTGCCAATGGAGTCGAACAATGCCTGCATATGTTGATGTAATTCGTCCGCAGCAACCGGTTTATGTAAAAACAGCAAACCGGTTTTCTTGACTTGCTTTAGCCGTTCAGGCGACGTATCACCACTGATTATGATCGCAGGAACGTTACTTTCTAAGGATTCATGGATGGCCGCTACGGCATCAACTCCATCTTGATTATCTCCAAGCCGGAAATCAGAAATAATAAGCTCCGGTAGAAAATCGGTAATCGCGATAGCCTTAAGTGCATCACGAGCCGACTCGGCCAGCATGACTTTACAACCCCAGCTTTCTAGCATGTGTCTCATTCCCTGAAGTACCTGCGGCTCATCATCAATCACCAGCACCCTACGATCTCTAGCCTGCATCGTATTATCAAACCTAAATCGGGTTTTGATCTGGGCAGGATCCCCACCCGGAACAATCAGCTTAAATATAGTTCCACGCCCCTCCTCTGATTCCATTTCTAAAGGAAGACCCATAAGCTCACAAAGACGGCGAACTATCGCCAAACCCAGCCCCAGCCCTTTGCTCCGATCACGATTGAGGTTGTTTAGCTGGTAATACTCAGAAAACACATCCTCTGAGTTTTCGGATGGAATTCCAATGCCGGAATCTTCTAGAACAATGAGCTTGGATCCATCAACATCATCCTGGCAACTCAACGATACAAATCCTGTGACGGTGTATTGAACAGCATTCGACAGCAAATTACGAAGCACTCGTTCCAACAATATTGAATCAGAGTAAAAGACGTGATCTTCAGGAGCCACGAGCAGTTGAATTTGTTTCTCAACAGCTTGCTGAACGAACTGAACCCTTAGACCATTAAACATCTCCGATGCGGTGATATGACACGGATTGAAATCAATAATCTCTGCGTCAAGCCTCGACACATCCAACAAGCTGTTGAACAAACCATTCAAAGCCTCCGAAGATTTCTCCATGTCACCGATGATCTCAAGCTTTTTCTTGTCGTCCTCACGTTGTCGCAGTGCACTAAGAAACAAGCCCATAGCGTGTAGCGGCTGTCTCAAATCATGACTGGCAGCTGCTAGAAATCGACTTTTAGCGATAACAGCACGTTCGGCAATTCTTTTTTCTTCACCCAATTTCTGCATTAATTCAGCATTCTGAAACTGTGATCGCAAAAGCTGTCTGAATTGACGGTTTCCTCGCACTGCAAGAAAAAAATTAACCCCCAAAAACACAAGCAAAAGAAGACCAGTCATGACCAGAGAGTCGTTACCCGATGCAATATGCATTACGGAAAGCGGCAGCATCAACGGAACCGAAAATGACAAGAAAGAGGGTAAATAAATACTACCTGAGGCAGCACTTACAGCGACCATGCCCGCGAATATGGTCGAGATTAGCAACAAATATTCTGTGCTGTACAAAGAGTAGAAAATAAGCGGCCATGCACCCCAGATAACGCCTGCAATGAATGTCCCAAACCAGAATAGCGGACCCCATATGATTCGCTCTCGGGTCGGCTGACTCGCCTTGATATAAACAAATAGTCCCCACAGACGCAAAAACGTCGAGAGGCTAATGGCAGCCAACCAAAAAACAAGTGTGGAATGAGGCAGCTCACGCCAGAGAAAAGTGGTGACAAAGAACGCACACAAAGTCGCCCCTGCTACTAAAACAGGCCCCTGATTATAGATCAGCCGGATTTGCTCGTGGTATATCTTACTTTCAAGTTCTGTCATTTCATGCCCTCACACACTACGTGATCAGTATGCCAGTGCGTCAACGTCTCGTCGTCAGTGAGAATGTGCAGCTGTACACAGTTACGACACGCCAATAGGTACCAAATCTCTTAGGACAAGTGTCAGAATAAGCGACTGGCACTCATCTTGATGACGCAGCCTGCTCACCTGGATACCATCCAGATACCAGATCCATTTATCAGACGACAAACAACATGACTCAGGAAATTGTTCTTCACTACAAGACCAGCGATGGCACCGTGCTCACTGTAGATGCTCGTGTCGGTGACAGCATCATGGACGCAGCTATCAAAAACGATATTGATGATGTTGTAGCTGAATGCGGTGGAAGCCTCATCTGTGCCACTTGTCATGTCTACTTGGATGAAAAGACATTTGCACTATTTGATGAGCCAGATGATTTTGAACTGGAAATGCTCGAAGGCGTTGCAGCAGAGCGCCGTGAACACTCACGATTGAGCTGTCAGTTGATTATAAAGCCGGAACTTGCTGGCCATACCATAGAGACCCCAGAGCGCCAGTAAACAACTAAACCCCCACATTTCCTCACAGGCCTCAGGCTAAGCTGAGGTTGACAAAAAATGAAGACTATAATGATAAAACCTCTAGAAAACAGACCGACCATCATTTCAGCCTTTGACCGGATAGGCGAAGAGAATGCTTTTGCCGTTTTAGCGCGGGCGGGAACATTAGCAGCTCAAGGAAAAGACATTATCAATCTGGGAATTGGCCAGCCCGACTTCCCTACACCTCCTCACATTGTTGAAGCGGCGATCAAGGCCTTACGCGATGGACATCATGGCTACACGCCAGCTGTCGGCATCCCCGAATTGCGTGAAGCTGTGGCCGCAGATCTTTCAAATCGATACGCAACAAGTGTGAATAGCGATTTGGTGATGATCATGCCAGGTGGCAAAGTCACCATGTTTGCGGCAATCTTAATGTTTGGCGAGCCAGGGGCAGAAATTTTGTACCCTGACCCAGGCTTCCCTATTTATCGCTCCATGATTGAATTCACAGGCGCTACACCCGTTGCCATACCGATTCGAGAGTCCAACGATTTTGCATTTTCTGCTAGTGAAACTCTTGCTCTGATTACACCACAAACTCGGTTGATTATTATCAACTCACCCGCTAACCCGTGCGGCGGAGTAACACCAAAATCAGAAATAGATGCATTGGTCGCAGGCTTGGCAGAGCATCCACATGTCGCAATTTTGTCTGACGAAATCTACGACCAGATGACATATGATGGCGAAGAACATGTTTCCTTGCTGACGTATCCTGAAATTCGTGACAGGCTAATCTTACTAAACGGATGGTCCAAGACCTATGCAATGACAGGCTGGCGGCTTGGTTACTCTGTTTGGCCACCCACATTCTACGAGGCTGTTAGAAAGCTTGCTGTAAATTGTTGGAGCTGCGTTAATGCACCTGCACAGTTTGCTGCTTTAGAAGCATTAACCGGCCCACAGGATGCAATTCAGACCATGATGGCAGCATTCGATGAAAGACGACTTGCTGTAGTAAGTAGACTCAACGGGGTAGCAGGCGTTAGCTGTGTCACGCCAAAAGGGGCGTTCTATGCTTTTCCAAATATTGAAGAAACCGGATGGTTGGCCAAACCACTGGCCAGCGCCTTGCTAGAAGATGCTGGAGTCGCGACCATAGGTGGCCCTGACTTTGGTATTCATGGTGAAGGCTATATAAGAATTTCCTATGCCAACTCTTTAGAAAACATAGAAGCCGCTCTCGATCGAATTACGATGTTTCTTGCATCAAAAGGATAGATTCTTATGGCTCAGAGTCCCATGCTGGACATCGCTACACGAGTTTCTAACCATAATTTCAAACTCGACCCTATTGTTCGTAGCCTGCTAGATACCGATGTCTACAAGCTGCTCATGCTGCAATCGATCTGGAAGGAACGGCCTAACGTTCCTGTCACTTTCTCACTCATCAATCGAACTAAAACAGTTCGACTGGCAGACGAAATAGACGAGCAGGAACTCAGAGCACACCTTGATCATGCTCGAGGTATAAAAATTACGAAAAAGGAATTGATCTGGCTGACTGGTAACACCTTCTATGGACGCGAGCGTTTGTTCTCAAAGGAATTTCTTGAATGGCTGCGCCACTACCAACTTCCAGGGTATGAGCTCAGTGTCGAAGAAGGGCAATACAAAATAGAATTCCAGGGCGATTGGGCAGATGTCACACTATGGGAGATACCCGTTCTATCCATCATCAGTGAACTTAGATCTCGAGCAGCCTTGCACGGGGTTGGACGATTTGAACTCGATGTATTGTATGCACGTGCCAAAGCCAAACTATGGGAGAAAGTTCTTCGTCTGGAACAACTTCCAGACCTTAAGATTGCAGACTTTGGTACGCGACGGCGTCATAGTTTTCTTTGGCAGCGCTGGTGCATATCTGCCATGAATGAAGGTCTTGGCGACAAATTTATCGGTACCAGCAATGTATTAATGGCAATGGATCTTGATTTGGATGCTATCGGCACCAATGCCCACGAACTGCCAATGGTGGAAGCAGCCCTCGCAAATGATGACACTGAATTATTACAGTCACCCTATAACGTTCTCAAACACTGGAGTCGGACCTACGATGGCAATTTGCTGATTGTCCTGCCAGACACCTACGGATCAACGGCGTTCTTGGAAAAAGCACCAGACTGGGTGGCAGAATGGAGTGGCTTCAGAATCGATTCCAAGGAGCCAATAGCAGGCGGAGAAGAGCTTATTCAATGGTGGAAGGAGCGTGGGAAAGACCCCATGGACAAACTACTGATTTTCTCTGACGGATTGACCGTTAACAAAATCGAGCAGGTCTATAAGCGCTTTAATGGTCGAGTACGATTAAGCTTTGGTTGGGGCACACATCTGACAAACGACTTTAGTGATTGTGCAACTGTGGATACGCAGCAACTTAAAGCTATTTCTCTGGTTTGCAAAGTCACTCATGCCAACGGAAAGCCAACGGTCAAACTGTCTGACAACTTTGACAAAGCCAATGGGCCAGATTCTGAAATTGAACGTTATCGTTCAATTTTTGGTCTCGACAATATGGAAAGCCATGATGTGATTGTTTAATCAATAGGATCATGCAATGTGCACCTTTGAGTATCCAGAGTCTAAAGCTAGCATTATCAAGCGGGATTCCCACTAATAAATAGGGGAAATTAAAAACCTCTGGACCTCCATACACAAGCTTGTCCCGTAGAGCATTCAACTGATGGCCTAAGCCATCATAGGAATCCATAGTAAGAAGCAGGCGTTTTTCATAGAATCCCCACTACCATCCTATTGGCGAGTTAATCTACGCATAACTCCCAATAATATAAACATAAACAGAAGTGGAAAAACCAACGTCTGCATCAAAAAGACAACAATAAGTTTGATGGTATTTTCGCTAATGGATTCAGCGGCTAGCCGGTATTCTTCCAACCGTTTATCGATATCGACGTTAGCCAGTGCCGAATCATAAACCGCTTTGGCTCGTTCCAAAAGAGTCGAGGGCTCGGATGTGCGTACTGCCTGGACCTCTTCGTTGATTTCTCCAATGGAGCGTTGGGCTTGTTCAAGTGACGCAGCAGCTTCAACATAATCTCCTTCAAGAAACGTGCGGTACATCCAATCGTTAGCGACAATAAAAACTGGCATCATGAATCGTAACAGTAGGATGAACAAGAATAAGCGTTGAAGAATCCAACGAACACCGCCAAGCTTTCGCAAGGATAATGACAACAGTAAAAGCAGCCCCGTAATAACTACTGCGATTAACAACCCATTCCATGCGCTCATTGAAAGTAGTACTTTTTGTATTCCAAGAGAGCTACTGGCCAGCATCATGATCCAGGAAAATCGTTCAACAAGATCGTTGACGGGGTCGAGAATCTGTCCGGGGGTAAAATTAACACCCACACCCGCAGGTTGAATCGCAACTTCAGTTCCTTGGGCGACAGAAATCACACCGTTGAGTCCTCTTGCCAATGCATACCCCACTAAGGCCCTTTTAAAGGCTGTATCCACATGCGATTGCCCAATGGTATCTGTGGTAGGCAGCAAGGCGAATAACACTGAAACTACGACAGCAATGACAAGAATGATTCGGCTGGGAGTAAATTTCAGCAACTGCGGTGAATTATTCATAGCAACTCATTACTTGCAGAGACAAAACGACCAAATTGCATAATCATATTCTGGTTCCTGTTCATTCAACGACACAAGTAAGATCATGAACTGTAGAAGACCTGCTAGCGCAAAAATGCTGTAGTTTTCTCCAATTCGAAAATTGCTTCACCGAGGCTTTCCATTCGCACATCAAGAACAGCTTGAGCATCTAACAATCCACGATTATAGAAATAGACCTCAACCTTTTCGCTAAAATAATCCAATAAAAACCGCGTTGGAAATTGGCCGATCCAGCTCGTCATTGAAATACATCTGGATTTTACGAGTCAGAAATTCAGTTTCTTCTTTAGAGAACTTTATCATGGCAGTTAATCCAGAAAACGTACGTGTTCACTTGTTGCAACACGCTCGGTAACCAAGGTATTTTCAATAGCGGACGGGTCTGCATAACCCAACGCCAGCCCACTGACCACTATCTCATCCTCACCCAATGGAAGCACTTGTCGCACCGCTGCATGATAATCCGCCCAAGCAGCCTGAGGACATGTATGGAGTCCTTGCTCGCGGGCTAGTAACATGACATTCTCCATGAACATGCCGTAGTCAAGCCAACTCCCTGTCGCCAGATCCCGGTGTATCGTAAAAATCATACCGACAGGGGCATCAAAAAACTGGAAATTTCGCCGATGCTGCGCATGTGTGCGCTCCCGATCACCCTTTTGAATACCCAACAAATTATATAGAGCCCACCCTACTTGGCGACGCCTACCAAGGTAAGGCTCAAACCATGTTTCAGGATAATAGCAAACTTCGCTAGTGTGAGATCCTGAGCGCTCGTCGAAGACTGCACACACTGATTTGCATAATCGCTGGCGTGTCTCCCCTGTCATGACATAGGTTTTCCACGGCTGCATATTGGTACCACTGGGAGCACGTGCTGCGATAGAAAGAATTTTTTCGACAGTGTCTCTGTCCACGTGTTTGGGGAGAAACGCACGCAGCGATCGACGGGTATTAATGGCATCCGAGACTGAAGATGACACATCATAATTTATATGCGAAGACATGTAGCCGACCATCCGGGAGCGAGTTGGAAACCTGATCCCCCGAATGTAGCATTGTGAACAATGCTAAGGTATTAACACTGATAAATTCGTCATTGATTGCAGCTAGCCGTTTATGAAAATCACCGCATGCATATTTGATATGGACGGTTTGCTAATAGATAGTGAAAGAATTGCATTACGAGTGTTTCAGGACATTTGCCGCCATTTCCAATGCAATGAGCAATTGCCCTTATTTGATCAAATATTGGGAACCAACGCGAAAACCACACGGCAGGTCCTCGGAGATTCATTGCCAACCTCTGTAAAGGTGGATGAGTTCATTAATTTATGGAACGTCAACTACACCAAGCAAACAGAGAAACCTATAGCTTTGAAAAAAGGCATCCTGGAACTTCTGGACTATTTAGAATCTGTGGATATTCCAAAAGCTGTCGCAACCTCAACCCAAACGACCAAGGCCATTGAAAAGCTCGAAAAATCCGGCATTGCCCATCGATTCTCTACTATTATCGGCGGCGATCAAGTCTCCCAAGGTAAACCTGCACCAGAGATCTATATCAAGGCTGCTAACGCTCTGAATATCGGAGTTATCCACTGCCTCGCTTTGGAGGACTCCCCAAATGGGGTTATTGCTGCAGCAACAGCAAACATGCAGGTGATTCAAATACCCGATACCGTGCTGCCCGATGACACTCTCAGATCGTTGGGGCATCTTATTTTGGAAGACGCTTTCGAAGTTGTCACTTTTCTGCAATCTAGTGTGCCACACGGGTAACATTCCCCCAAGTCCCATACATTATTAAAATCGCATCTACGGTAAATTTCTATGAAAATCTTGATTATTGGCGCTGGCGGCATGATTGGCTCAAAACTAGCCAAACACATCGCGCATGCTGCTCAAGTTGCGAATCAGACAATAACCACATTGTCGCTTGTCGATATTGTGCCTCCCGCATTGCCAGTCGCAGTCGGCAATATTATTGTTAACACACGTGTTGCAGACCTTACTAAACCTGGCATCGCTGATAGCCTGATAGACGAAGAACCAGATTTAATTTACCAGCTAGCAGCCGTTGTATCAGGAGAAGCCGAGGAAAATTTTGACAAAGGCTATATGATTAACCTTGACGGAACTCGTGCTTTACTGGAGGCCATTCGAGTTCGGCACACTACAACGGGTTATACACCCAAATTGATTTTTGCATCATCCATTGCAGTGTATGGAGCGCCTTTTCCAAACGTGATTGATGATGAATTTCACCTCACACCCCAAACCAGCTACGGCACCCAAAAAGCCATCTGTGAACTATTGCTGGCTGATTACAATCGGCGCGGCTTCCTGCAAGGCATTGGTCTAAGACTACCCACTATTTGTATTAGACCCGGCTTACCCAATAAAGCAGCTTCAGGATTCTTCTCCAATATTCTTCGAGAACCACTTAACGGGGTAAGTGCAGTTCTACCCGTAAGCGATCAAGTTAAACATTGGTTTGCAAGCCCCAGGGCTGCAATTAATTTTCTACTGCACGCGGCAGGCTTGTCTCGTGATGTGATTGGCTTGCGTTGCAACATGAATTTGCCAGGTCTTTGCACAACCGTGGCAGAGGAGCTAGAAGCTTTACAACGAGTGGCAGGCTCTGACATTTTAAAACTTGTCAGACACGAACCAGATGCAATCATTCAAGGCATTGTTGCGGGCTGGCCAGAGTCATTTACTGCAAAAAGAGCAATAGGTTTAGGCTTTAAAAGCGAAAGCTCATTCGACGACATTATCAAAATCTATCTAGAAGATGATCTTCCTTCGAAATAACACACTACCCGACACACTTTAGAACGCGCTGATCAACACTGTTGAAAATCGAAGCATATTTATAAGAAAAATGATTGATTTCAGCGTCGTTATTAGTCGAATCATCAAGGCACAAACACTACGACTAAAGATCTATGAAAATTCAACGCATTGAAACCTTCACTACAGAATTTGTCTGCTTCGTCAAAGTTACCAGCGACGACGGAGCATTTGGCTGGGGGCAAGTTGCGCCCTACCACGCTGACATAACCGCCTTGATAATTCACAGGCAAGTAGCGCCACACGCTCTTGGGCAGGATGCACTGGACATTGGACCTCTTGTGGATCTCATTCAGGAGAGAGAACATAAATTTCCTGGCTCTCATCTATATCGAGCTATCGGTGGACTGGACACAGCACTGTGGGATTTACGCGGACGCCTTGAAGGGCTTCCAGTTTGCTCACTCATTGGAGGCTCACCCGGAAAAGTCAGAGCCTACGGATCATCCATGAAGCGCGACATAACGCCGATTGATGAGGCATCACGAATGGAAAAACTGAAAGCTGAATACGGTTTCGATGCATTTAAGTTTAGAGTTGGATCCGAATGCGGTCACGACCAGGATGAATGGCCAGGACGCACAGAGGAAATCGTCCCCACCGTTCGCAAGGTACTCGGCGAGGAAACTCAACTACTCGTCGATGGTAACTCCTGTTACTCAGCACAAAAAGCGATAGAAGTTGGGCATCTCCTTCAAAGCGAGAATATTTGTCACTTTGAAGAACCTTGCCCATACTGGGAGTTTGATCAAACCAAGCAGGTAACTGAAGCTTTAACTATTGATGTCACAGGCGGCGAGCAAGATTGCGAACTTGCCACGTGGCAGCGAATGATTGATGAGCACGTAGTCGATATCATTCAACCTGACATCTGCTACCTCGGTGGATTAAGCAGAACACTCAGGGTCGCTGCTATGGGCGAAAAAGCAGGATTACCCGTGACCCCACATTGCGCTAACCTGTCCATGGTGACGTTATTCACCATGCATTTATTACGCTCTATACCCAATGCAGGTCAGTACCTGGAATTCTCCATTGAGGGATTGGACTACTACCCTTGGCAAGAGAACTTATTTGTTGAATCCCCTTACGCGGTCTCAAACGGCCAGCTCACAGTGAATGATAGACCTGGGTGGGGTGCTGAACCACATCCCAGTTGGCTGGCAAACTCAGAATATCGAGTCTCCGAACTGAACTAGTGTTACGACCACTAGTACCGACTGTTTTTATGAATGCTCTGTCACATTAAACCTTGTCATTTGTGACAAATGTATACAATCCCGTCTCTACTGATCTGACGTAGAGATAGCACACTGTCACAAATCACTTAACTAGGCTGTTGAGTAAAACAACAGTCTCAGCACAGCTAAAGCATGCCGTAATTGGCAGGAGCGCCGCAAATTCAGATAGAAAAGCTGTTACTAGTCTGCTTTTGAAGCAGAGGCCTGAGATTTGGCACACAATCCGGGCTCAATGGAATTAGGGTTTGAGCAAAGGCGTCCGCTATTCTTGCCTGTTGACAGTTTTTTCCAGATTATCAGCCTCCTCCCGAATCTTCACACAATCGTGAACACAGAGGTTGCGCTCTTCTGGAATTGACTCTGTTGATCGCCGATGACAATAAAGATGCAGTCCGCATGGTGCACTCGTTGCCATGAAAGGAATTACGATAATAAAAAGCATAGGAAGACAGCATGGGCTTTATGACAACGTCGCCACAGAAGCGCCGAAAAGTACTCGTTACGGGCGGATCCGGTACGGTCGGCTTGGCATTCATAGAAAAATACTATGATGAGTTTGAGTTCTTCAATATCAGCAGAAATGAGTTATCAATAGCTGCTATCAACAAGCAATTCCCACGTGTTCAATCTCATGTAGCTGACATTCAGGACATCGATCAGCTGATCAAGGCATTCCAGGAAATAAGACCTGACGTTGTCATACACGCAGCAGTATTAAAACATGTCAACGATGCGGAAGAAAATCCATCACCTACCGTTCAAATAAATATTCTCGGCAGTTTGAATGTCGCCAAAGCCTCTGTGGCCACAAACGTACCTATTGTCGTGGGCATCAGTACAGACAAGGCCTGCCAA
>JBLIIE010000075.1:0-24186 GCA_047634635.1 Granulosicoccus sp.
ATATGAATACCGTGCATGCGCTAACCCGTGCCTTGGGCATTGTTGCATCTTTTACCGCCAACGCCGAAGATCCTAAAAATTACTCTGTTGATCACACTGCCTCGCTTCTGCTTATTGACCCACAAAGACGGGTGCGCGCAAAAATTAGCGCTCCACATGTTGCAGATACCATCGTCGCAGACTACCTAACGATGATCGGTGCTCCAAACTGACACTAATCATCAATTTTAAACGTTCCAGGATTACTATGAATTCAATCATCAAAGGAAGTTTGGCAGCTGTACTGCTCACTTCCCTCTCTTTAGCCAATGCCAAACCACCCGAATTCAGCGCCGCTCTGATCATCCAGCCGCCACCAGGTGCTAAGGTAGCTGCAGCCTATTTTACAGTTCGTAATAACAGCAGTGAGCCTTTCGAAATTACAGGGGCATCGAGTGAAGCCATTGAAAAAGTCAGCATTCATTTAAGCACCATCGTTGATGATGTGGCCAAGATGATTCACCAGGACAGCGTGATGATAGAAGCTGGAAGCTCATTAGAATTTAAACATGGCAGTTACCACCTGATGCTTATAGGGCTCAAAGCACCTCTTATCCCAGGATCCATGCTCGCATTCGAGATTGAAACAAGCGCCGGTATAGTTCCAATCATGATTCCTATCATCACGCCAGATGAAGCCTCCTCGATGAAGTCTCACTCCATGAACCATGACTCTATGAAAATGGAGAAAGACCCGACAGCAGGAGATCATGGCCATTCTGATGAGGACATAAAACATGAGAAAAAGGATGCTTCAAAATCAATGGATAAAAACTAGTGAGTACGCGCCCTGCCAGCTTCTTGGATTACGCTAAAACCTATGGCCTTTTGGTATTACCTCACCATGCGCTTACGCGTGTGGTGTATTGGCTAACGCGCAGAGAATCCAGATTTACGACGAACGTCATTAAAAAATTTGCAGCTGTATTCAATGTCGATATGAATGACGCAATCGATCCAAACCTTAACAACTACAAGACATTTAATGCCTTTTTCACACGAGCATTAAAAGGTGATGCACGCCCTATAGCTGAAGGCGATAACGAAATTGCGTCACCAGCAGATGGCAGAGTCTCAGCTATGGGCGATATCCATGATGCTCGTGTTTTTCAGGCTAAAGGCCGAGACTATTCACTGCTCACCCTGCTAGGAGGAGATGGGGACGCCACTGAAAGATTAGGTAATGGACGATTCACCACGATCTATCTTTCACCTAAAGATTATCACCGGTTGCACATGCCTCTTGGTGGACGCCTTATCAAACAAACACATGTACCAGGCAGACTATTCAGTGTCGGACCCCATACTGTAAAAACCTTGCCTAATCTTTTCACGCGTAACGAACGCGTGATCGCGCAATTCGAAACTGAGCACGGCTTAATGGCGCTAGTTCTAGTAGGCGCTATGAACGTTGCTGCCATTGAAACCGTATGGGATGGGTTGGTAACGCCACCGCAAAAAGCTGCCATGTCGTCAAAAGGCTACGCCGACCAAAACATCCAATTGAAAAAAGGTGAAGAGATGGGCCGATTCAATATGGGCTCAACTATTATCGTCCTGTTAGAGAACCCTGCTGCCTGGCGCGTGGATATGCAAGCCGGGGATGCTGTGCGCATGGGGCAGTTTCTCGGTCAAATACAATAAGGCATCCTCAGCATCAGTTTCAAACCATTCGCGTGAATTTCCCACTCGAAACGAATATCCCCAGCGATCCATATCAAGAAACATACGATCTCGTCCCATACAGGTGAGTAAATCAGCGAGCAGTATCTGTAAATAGCAAACCGCCATTTCCTCAAGTGAGCTCCCTTTGGCATCCGTATGCAGATTCGCGCGTCGCTCTGGACTCATCAAGCACCAGTGCGACGCTTCGTGCAATACCGAGTGAACGGGTGTATCAGACCTGGCAAATAAGGTATGTTTTATGAGTCCTGCTTCTTCATCACCCCAATGGCTACCTGGAATTTCCTGGGCATCAAGCACTCTTTCAATCAGCAGACCTGCCGGGTTCAACATATCATCCAAACACGCCCAACCACTTGAGTTGATACGCAACACTAGTAGTTCATCAATATGCTTTTCAGGCGAGTCAGGCACGTTGATCATCAAAACTCAGTACCTGGCTGATGCGCTCATATTTTCCCAGCACCATGAGCAATCGATCTAGCCCCAATGCAATACCTGCACAATCAGGCAAACCTTCCGCCAAAGCATCCAGCAAGTAGGTATCCATTGGCAATAAGGGAGCTGCCATGATCTGCCGCATTTCAAGGTCTTCCATGAATCGCGCGCGTTGCACATCAGAGTCGCTCAGTTCGTGGAATCCATTAGCCAGCTCAGTCTTACCAAAATAAATTTCAAATCGCTCAGCAACTTTACGCCCATCTTCGTCTAAACCTAAACGAGCTAATGCAGCTTGTGATACCGGGTAATCCTTGACCAGAGTAAATTCACTATCCGAAAACGTGGGCAACACAAATTCATCCATAAACAAATCTAAGGCCGCATCGACATCCATACCAATAGAGGCAGGATAGCTACGACCATTAGCTCTAAAATGTCGCTCGATTAATCCAGCACTGGCAGCCTCTGGCCAGACACCTAATCGATCTCGAATTTCAACACCGTAGCGCAATGTTCGCAAGCCCGGCCAGACTGTCGAAAAATTTGTCCACACATGCTGCAGCAGATTTTCAGCATCAACCATAAGATCATGATGATTCATTCCAACGCGATACCACTCGAGCAAGGAAAATTCCGTATTGTGGAACTGACCTGACTCACCAGCACGAAACACCGACGCGATCTGATAAATGTCTGGCTGAGACAGCGGATCCTGAGCATGGGCAGCCAACAGGCGTTTCATTGGAAATTCTGGGGACGTATGCAAATACCCTCCGTCGCTGGTACCGATACTGGGCACATGCGGATCGGTTGTCGCGTGTCGCGACAATGCGGGGGTGCAAACTTCCAGAACGTCGTGTCCTTCCATCCACTGTCGAATGGACGTCCGCAGCGCTGCTGCTTCCTTTAAAGTTGCCAGGCTAGCGTTGGGTAACCAGCTCATCAGTGTAGTGCAACCTTCAAATGGCTACTTGACTCGTGAAACGTATTCTCCGTTTCGAGTGTCAATCTTGATTTTCTCACCTTCTTCAATAAACAAAGGCACTTTGACCGCCGCGCCAGTTTCCAGATAGGCAGGCTTGGTTCCACCCGTTGCGGTATCGCCTCTCAGGCCTGGGTCGGTTTCTTTTATTATCATTTCAACGAAATTCGGAGGTGTGACAGCCAGCGGCTGACCGTTATAGAGTGTGACTTCGCAGATTGCCTCATCCATTAACCAAAAATGAGCATCGCCAACAGCCGTCTTGTCGGCTGCGAGTTGTTCAAACGTTTCAGGGTTCATGAAGTGCCAATACTCGCCATCGCTATACAAATACTGCATGGACGTATCCATAACATCAGCTGATTCGATCGACTCTCCTGACTTGAAGGTTCTTTCTACAACTCGTCCAGTCTTGAGGTTCCGGACCTTAGTTCGAGCAAATGCCTGGCCTTTCCCCGGTTTGACGAATTCATTGCTCACAATGCTATGCGGATCCCCGTCTAGCATGATTTTCAGTCCACCCTTGAATTCGTTTGTGCCGTAATTTGCCATTAATTTCTCGTGTTTATCAGCGGTAGGCACACCCTGCTGCGCCAATCCAGATCATTATAACTGTACAGCGCCAATTTCGTATTCTCAGTGAGATTAAGACCCAGAGCGATAAAGTCTAAGTATAACAACAACATTGCAGGTTATATGTAACATATTACTTTAGGTAATCACTAAATCTAGTGATGCATTTTTTTGTAACCTTACTAAAGTTGTTACCAAGGTCCTCAAACAATAAGCCGAATTATGTCCAGTGTTTGGTCCGTTCAACTAACGTGCGTCATCTTTGGCAGTCGTATCGCCGAAGATAATGAACTAGTGGACGCTATAAAACGCTCTCGACAAATTGCTCATGCTGACGAGCTGAGCAGACTTACAAGTTTGCGCGACCACCTAACCAGGCACCGGTACGATTTTGCCATTGTTATCCTCGAACATCCTGATGACTGCCTGCCTACGTGTTTACTGCGCTACCCCGAGTTGAGGGTTCTGGTGGTAACGCCTGCCCGTAAAATTGGCCCAGTGGAGAGGTGGTTTCAGCAAGGAGCCACAGATGTCGTCAGCTGCCAACGTGGGGATAAATGCAGATACGCCCTTAAACGAATGATCGAGGAATGCCAAATACGAGCTCAGTTGCGTGTTGCCACGCTTAAAATCGACTCTCAAAATAAGCTGCAGCAAATTCTGTTGGACACCAGAAGCGAAGCTGTGTTGCTTTGTCAAAACGATCAGGTGCTAGAGTCCAATTGTCGATTAGACGAGTTAATAGGGTGTCATAACGAAGACCCTGCAAGTCGCAGCATTAAGTGGAAACGTTGGGTATCAGCACCTTGCTATGATGAGCTACATTCCATAACTCAAGCAAATTCGACCAAACTCATCATCACTAACCACTCAGGATTGAAATTCAACGCTGTCCTCGAGCAAGTTAATCTTGAACGAGGGCGAGCCAACCTCATTCGAATTAATCCGCAGCCTATTGATCAAACTTCTTGGACTGAGGAATCGTTGGATTCGTCCACTGGCGTCCTTCTGCAAAAGCCTTTTATCAACGCATTAGATTGCTGGATGCAAACTAACCCTCGGCAACGTTATACGATCGTACAAATTCACGTAGACGAGCCTGACTTACTCGCTAGCCACGGACGTGCCAACAGCACCGTCCAGGAATTGATGTCATACCGGGTCGCATCGTCACTTAGACAGGAATTCAGGGAAGGAACAATAATAGGTAGAACAGGGCCAACTACCCTGACCTTGCTACCTTTAAATTTGTTCAAGAATTCACGCGATCTGGCTACCAGGATCCGTTCTCGACTAGGTAACTTAGGTGGGCTGCTAGAGGACATCAGCCATATTCATATTAAAACTTTGACAATCTCAACGACCGCATTGTGTGCATCAGAAGTAATTGAACGCTTGGAACGACCACCTTTATTGACTCGTCGAGCAACCGGGTCGAATGTGCAGGGGCTAAGCCTCGGCGCGTAGTCTAGCGATTCGCACATCCAACGGGGGATGGGTTGAAGCCATTTTTTTTAAGGCACTACCAGATATCCCAAACGCCTGAAGACCCTTGGGCAATGGCGAACTATCAGAGCTCCCACGCTTAAGGGCTTCCAACGCAGAGATCATATTTCCACGACCCGCCAATTTAGCGCCGCCGGCATCTGCCCGAAATTCCCTCTGTCTGGAAAACCAGGCAGCAATCAGACTTGCAAGGAAACCAAACACGACATTACCGAGGATGTTGCCAATGAAATACCCCATGCCAAATCCTCCACCACCAGATCGGTTTCCTCGGAGGACATTGTCAATAATCGAACCTAGAATTCGTGAGATTATGATGACAAACGTATTAAGAACCCCCTGAATCAGCCCCATGGTCACCATGTCGCCATTATAAACGTGGGCGACTTCGTGCCCTAAGACAGCTTCAACTTCTTCTTTGGACATGGTTTGCAGTAATCCTGTGCTAACGGCAACCAGTGATTTATTCTTATTCCAACCCGTGGCGAACGCATTAGGCGAATTTTGCTCAAAAATCCCAACGTCAGGTAACCCTATTCCTGCTTCTCTTGCTTGAGCGTGAACTGTATCTTGCAACCATTTTTCGGTTTCATTAGAGGGCTGATCAATCAGCTGTACTCGCATTGAGCGAATGGCCATCGATTTGGACATTGCGAGGGATATGAAAGACCCCATGAATCCGAACAACGAGGCATAAATAATCAGCGAAGTAGAGCTTTGCCCTATCGCCTTGTCCAACCCAAAAACTGATGTAATGATGCTGAACACGACCATGACGGCCATGTTGGTTCCCAGAAACAGCAGTATTCTCGTCATCCGAACTTATCCATAAAGATTCAATTAAACAGCGCAAAACATAGGGGCAAGTGATGCCTAACTCAAGCTGCCTAGCCTTCCACGTCTACAGCGTCTACCTTCTGAAATCCACGTGGCAGCTTACGACCCCGTTGGCCCCGAGTGCCCATGTAGTCAGCCAGTTCACGAAACTTGATAACCGTGTGACGCTTACCACTAGTAATTCTCAGTCTTTGAGAGGGTGCTAGCACTGTTAGGGCCAGCATGGATTCCTCACCGGATTTAAATTTTGTGCCAGGAATATTAAAGATCTTGTTGCCCTTGCCCTTGGCCATTTCCGGCAGTTCTCCGACAGGGAAACTCAACAAACTACCGTTGTTACTTATGGCGCAGACGATGTTGTCAGTGAGTGACCAGACCACAGCTGCTTTAAGTACCGAGGCACCCGCTGGGACACTGATAACCGACTTTCCTGATTTGTTACGACTAATCAAATCACCCAAACGCGACACAAAACCGTAACCCGCCGTTGTTGAGAACAGATAACGATCGTCATCGTCTCCCATCATGACGCTGACAAACTTTGCACCATCAGGTGACTTAAGCCGACCACTAATCGGTTCGCCCAAACCTCTTGCTGATGGAAATCCATGAGCAGGAACGCAATACACTCGGCCGGTGGAATCGAGAAACATGGCTGTACGGTTGGTTCGGCCTTTCGCAGAACTCTGATAGCTATCCCCTGCCTTATAGTTCAGTGACAATGGGTCTACTTCCAAGCCTTTGCCTGCTCGCACCCAACCGCGCTCTGACAACACGACCGTAATCGGTTCGCTGGGTATAAGATCCGCTTCTGAAATTGCTTGAGCCGCGTCTTTTTGCACAAGTGGTGAGCGGCGTTCATCTCCATAGGTATCTATATCTTCCTGAAGTTCCTTTTTCACCAACGTCTTCATGCGACGCTCTGAACCCAATGTCGTCTGAAGTTTTTCTCGCTCCTGCTCCAACGCTTCCTGCTCACCACGAATCTTCATCTCTTCAAGCTGAGCCAAATGCCTCAGCTTCAGTTCAAGTATCGCCTCTGCCTGTTCATCGCTTATCTTGAATCGTTTGATCAAGACAGGTTTGGGATCCTCATTATTTCTGATAATGGCAATAACCTCATCAATATTGAGGTAGGCGATCATCAATCCTTCGAGAAGATGCAATCGCGTCTCGACCTTATCGAGGCGCCACTGCAAACGCTTGCGAACCGTCTCAACTCGAAAACTAAGCCATTCCGTGACAATACTAAGGAGTGATTTAACTTTCGGACGCCCGTTCAGGCCAATCATGTTCATGTTGACGCGGTACGTACGTTCCAAATCAGTGGTTGCAAAAAGATGCTGCATCAAACTGTCTGCATCGACCCGATTGCTACGCGGCGTTATCACCAGGCGCGTGGGGTTTTCATGATCGGACTCGTCGCGAAGATCTTCCACCATCGGAAGCTTTTTCGCATTCATCTGTTGAGCGATTTGCTCTAATATTTTCGAACCAGATACTTGAAACGGTAATGCCGTGACGATGACGTTTCCATCCTCTTTTTCGTAAATAGCGCGAGCGCGCAAACTACCTAGACCTGTTTCATAGATAGCTCGAATATCTTCAGGTGATGAAATGACTTCAGCTGGCGTCGGATAATCGGGCCCTTTTATATATTGAAGAATATCGTCTAGCGTTGCTTTGGGCTTATCCAGCAAATGAATACAGGCATTACCTACCTCCACAAGATTATGTGGCGGTATATCGGTTGCCATACCAACAGCAATTCCTTGCGTACTGTTTAACAAGATATGCGGCAAACGCGATGGCAGCAAAGAAGGTTCCATCAACGTCCCATCAAAGTTCGCTACGAAGTCGACTGTTCCTTGCCCTAACTCTTGCAATAATGACTTTGAAAATTTAGCAAGGCGAGACTCGGTATATCGCATGGCAGCAAAGGATTTCGGATCGTCCTGAGAACCCCAGTTACCTTGCCCATCAACCAAGGGGTAACGATAAGTAAACGGCTGAGCCATTAACACCATGGCCTCATAACAAGCTGAATCGCCATGGGGATGAAATTTACCCAGCACATCACCGACCGTTCTAGCCGACTTTTTGTGTTTCGATACGGCTGACAATCCCAGTTCAGACATCGCATAGATAATGCGCCGCTGTACTGGCTTCAATCCGTCCGCAATATGTGGCAAAGCTCTGTCAAGGATGACGTACATGGAATAGTCCAGATACGCTTTTTCAGTGAATTCGCTTAACGGAAGTTCCTCAACGTGTTCCACAGCTCTAGGAGCAGCGGTAGCTGTTGCTTTTTTTCGGGTAGTTTTCTTTTTCTGGGCCATTGGTTCAGGCAAGCAGGTTTTTAAGTTTCAAGGCTCGATTGATCAAGCCATTGGTCGACGAATCGTGCGATTTAACAGTGACTGCATCGGATATTTCGTTATGGATGGATTTTGCTAGCTGTTTACCTAGCTCCACACCCCATTGATCGAATGGGTTGATATCCCATATAACGGCCTCGACAAATACTTTGTGTTCGTAAAGTGCGATTAGTGCACCGAGAGATTGGGGCGTCAGTTGCTGAACTAGCAGTGTGTTGCTCGGACGATTTCCAGCGAAACTGCGATGGCCTGACAAGCGATCGATCTCTTCTTCACTTGCACCCGCAGCCTGCATCTCGATGCGAAGTTCATCCTTTGTTTTACCCATCATCAGCGCTTCGGATTGAGCAAAACAATTTGCCATCAGAAGATCTTGATGCATACCCAGAGGATTCAAACTTTCCAGCGCCATAATAAAATCAGTCGGAATCAAATGAGTTCCTTGATGCACTAATTGAAAATAGGCATGCTGGCCATTTGTTCCTGGCTCACCCCAGACAACGGGTCCTGTGGCACAGGATACAGGCGTTCCATCCACATGCACGGACTTCCCGTTGCTCTCCATGGTCAACTGCTGCAAGTAGGCTGGAAATCTGTGCAAGTACTGATCATAGGGTGCAATCAAGTGACTATGGGCAGACCAAAAATTATTATACCAAACCGTTAACAGCGCGAGAGTAACAGGCATATTCTCTTTCATCGGAGCAGTTCTGGCGTGGCAGTCCATGTCATAAGCACCTTGCAGAAACTGCTCGAATCTATCCATTCCAATAGATAAGACCAGAGGTAATCCTATGGCTGACCATAGAGAATAACGACCACCAACCCAATCCCAAAATCCGAACATATTCGTGGCGTCAATTCCAAACTCAATGACTGCCTCTTTATTGGTAGATAAAGCCACAAAGTGCTTTGCTACATCTGCCTTTGTTGCAGTACTGCCAAGAAACCATGTTCTGGCCGAATACGCGTTGGTTAATGTCTCCTGAGTTGTGAATGTTTTTGAAGCCACAAGAAACAACGTTGTTTCAGGATTAACCTTCTTGAGCGTTGACACCATATGTGAGCCGTCAACATTGGATACAAAATGCAGGTTTAACCGTTGATGAGCAAATGGCGCAAGTGCTTCAACAGCCATGAGGGGTCCCAGATCGGAACCGCCGATACCTATGTTTACTACATCTGTTACGGCCTTCCCAGAATACCCCACCCATTCGCCGCTACGTACTTTGTCAGAAAATACGCGAAGTCTGTCCAGCACGTCTCGAATCGCCGGTAACACATTTTCTCCAGCGACTTGAACAGGCTTCTCATCCCGGTTCCTCAGTGCTGTATGCAAGGCAGGCCGACCTTCGGTTGGGTTAACTATTTCCCCGTCGAACATACATTGCAATCGAGATCTTACACCACAGGCTTCAGCCAGATCTACCAGCAAATTATGAGTGGTATTACTGAGATGATTTTTTGAGTAGTCCAAGAATATTCCAGCCGCATTAAGTTGGAATGTTTCGAAGCGAGATTCGTCAGACGCAAAAAGTTCTCTAAGGCTGATTGTCTTTACATCGTCATGATGAGCAGCCAAAGCCTTCCAGGCAGCAAGATCGACAGGATTAGTCATAATTTTTTATTAATCACTAATTAAGAGAAAAACGATGCTCGTTTACATTCAGATTGGCAGTCAGGGATGGCGCACCTTCCCGAATACTTATTAGGTCGGCAAGACCCAATCGCTCCAGTGCTTTGCTCAGGAGCACAGCTTGTGGATGAAATGCAACTAGATTTTCCAACCGGATACCCTGATCCTGCATTTGCACCACAGGATTAGCTTGAGGAGGCCATTCGATGAGAATAGGAAAGATTCCATCATACGCCAGTGAGCCGTTTTCTTTCAGGGCCAATCGCCAGTGAAGATCTCCTCGAGTCAGATCCACCGGAACGCCAGGATCAATACCTAGCTGTCGAATAGCTTCGAGTGACTCACCCAGGTTCTTGGTTGCTGCCACCCAGGTTGTCAAAGCCGGATCAGCAGCAAGTTTTACCTGATTCAGCTTGTCATCGAGATTGAACCAGCGCGCTCTATCAGGCGTCCTCGCAGACGGATCTATGGCGATAACCTCCAGAAACTGATCCTCTGACAACGCACTCAGATGATTATGAGTACCCATTAGAGGATGTTGACCGCCAAATGGAATGGAGACGCCGCTTCTGGCTTGCAACCACGAAACTCCCTGCTCACAGGATGCAGCTGTCACCACCAGGTGATCGAGCCTACAGCCAGTCTGATCTGATAAACCCATAAATTATATTAAAGACCATTCATCAACAGATAAAGTAGTCCCACAGTATACTCTGCGAATACCCCAACCGAAGAGAGCATAGTGAGTTCCAGCGTTGAACTGCCTCTGTGGCTCTGCCTGATCGGCCTGTTTTTCGCCTCACTCTGGCTTCTTCAACATTTTCTGCTGCCCTCTGCACGCTGGGTGCTTCGCCGCCGAGCCAACAATCTTATCGAGGAGGTCAATACGCGATTGGCGCTGCGCATTCCCTCATTCAAATTGACTCGCCGAACCGTACTTGTCGATCGACTGACATTTCACCCAAGAGTCATTGAGCTGGTTGAGGAAAAAGCGCTGGAGCAAAACGTTCCGCGAGAAGCTCTAATGCAGCAAGTGGGTGTTTATGCGCGCGAGATCGTGCCAGCCTTCAATGCGCTGGTGTATTTCAAAGCAGCTTACTGGGTAGCCAGGCGATTGGTGCACGCCCTCTACCGAGTACGACTCGGTTTCTCTGACGACGCCGCGCTTAAACAACTGGGGCCTGAATCCAGTGTTGTTTTCCTGATGAACCATCGCAGTAATATGGACTACATCATTGCAACTTACTTGGCCGCAGAACGTACTGCCTTGTCTTACGCTGTTGGCGAATGGGCTCGAATTTGGCCGTTACAGCAGCTGATTCGGGCTATGGGGGGCTATTTCGTTCGACGAGAATCTGGCGACCCTTTGTACCGACGTGTACTGGAATGCTACGTACAAATGGCGGCAGAAGGAGGCGTTCCTCAAGCAGTTTTTCCAGAAGGGCGACTGAGCCGTGACGGGAAACTTGCGCCCGCCAAGCTAGGGCTATTGGGCTACATTACTCGCAGTTTTGATCCGGCAGGCCCACGAGATATCGTTTTTATCCCAGTGGGAATTAACTATGACCGTGTCATCGAAGATCGCACGTTGCTACGTGCTGCCAAAAAATTGCCAAGGCGGGGACTGCTGTCCTCGTCTGGCACCTTTTTGGGGTACTTCGCAAAAACATTGTGGCAGTCACTTAGGGGCAAACGCTACAGAAACGGGTACGCCTGCGTGAATTTTGGAGTGCCAGTCTCTCTAAAACAATGGATGCAATCACGGAATTTGACACTGGGTCAACTGGACGATGTAAAACCGCTGGCAGAGGATCTTATGCAGCGTGTTGGAGAAATCACGCCGATATTGCCTGTTGCACTAGTAACAACCTTATTCGCAAAAGACCTTTCAGTTCAGTACAGTTCTCTAGAGCTGAAGGCTGCTGTCCTCGACTTACTAAACGAATTGGAGTCAAACGGATACCGGGCTTACATTCCACGAGGTGATTACAACTATGCGGTGGACGTCGGGGTAAGGATGCTGACACTACGTAATATTCTCTTGGATACGGAGGGTGTTCTGACGGCGAATCCCGACGAGCACACCCTCCTTCGCTATTACTCAAATTCCATAGCGCATTTAGTTAAAAACTAATAGTTATTGACAAACACTGACAGGCTGGGAAATTTTATCCATTGAGCCTGTTACCTAGGCTAACTGATAATAATACGTCACACGGCTCTCCTGCTTGACCCCTTTCATTTCCCTTGCACACCTGTTTAATTCCTTCTTTGGCAGCGTCTGTATCCAAATCAAGCTTTTTCCTGGCAAAACCATCTCGAACGGTGTTCAGTTCAGCCTCATCCGAGCTTGAAGCAAGTGCCGCGTCTTTACTACCACGCAATGCAATACCGCAATACTTGACGATATTATCGATACAGGCTTGATTCTGGGGATCTACAAATCTAGCTACATCGGTTGCATAGTCAGTCATCGTTTATTTCTCTCCAGAAGGATTCATCGACTTCAAGTATTCGAAAGCTTCGCTAGTGGTCGACATGATCAGCATAGAATTTTCCTTCAAGACCGTTTTATACATGTCCATGGTCTTCTGAAACTCGTAAAAATCTGCCGCCTTTGGGGAACTGTTGTACGCCGCTGCGTAGATTCCAGTGGCTTTAGCATCCGCATCACCCCTAATTTCCTCCACTTCGCGATAGGCTTCTGATTGAATTCGCTTCAGTTCTCTCTCACGATTTCCGTTGATTCTAGCCGCTTCACCGTTACCTTCTGATCTGAAACGCTCCGCAATCTGACGTCTTTCGCTGATCATTCTTTCATAGATTTTGGGTCTAACGCTTTCATTGTAATTGATTCTTTTAAACCGAATATCCAGAAGCTCAATACCAAACACTTCTACCTTTGGAGCTGCAGCGGCATAAATTTCCTGCTCAACCAAAGCACGGCCTTTGGTGATCGGCACCAGACCACTCAGTGTTCGCTCATCGGTGTCTGATAGCAAGGCATCACGTAGCGGCACTCGATCCTTGGTCGTACGAACCAGTTCTATCAGCTCGTGCTTGGCAACCGCATTTCGAGTTTCACTGCCCAAAATATCGTCAAGACGAGATAACGCACTGCGCTCGTCGCGAAGCCTCAGGAAATACTGGAGTGGATCTACAATGCGCCACCGCGCGAACAAGTCCACTGCGATGTAAAGCTTATCTTTGGTAGGCATGTTGCCTGGAGCCCCATCCCATTCCAAGTTGCGTTTTTCAATTAGATTTACGTCTTGAATAAACGGGGTTTTGAACTTTAGACCTGCCTCAACAATTGGGTCACCAATCGGCTTACCAAATTGCGTGATGATGACTTGTTTCGTCTCATCAACAGTGTACAAAGCGCTAGAAACAACAATGAAAACACCAGCGACAATTATTGCCAGAAGGACACTAGTGATTTTCATTGTAGTACTCCCTGTGGCGAATTGAGGTGCATGAGGGGCAGCATCTGCTGTGCATTCTCATCCATGATAATTTTGTTATCCAGTTGCGGAAGCACCTCTTGCATGGTCTCTATATAGATCCGTCTGCGAGTGACCTCTGGGGCTTTACTGTACTCGGCAAAAACGGCGTTAAATCTGGCCGTATCTCCCTCCGCCTCATTGACCCGTCTCAGTCGGTATCCATCGGCCGCCCGAATACGCTGATCTTTCTCACCTTCAGCCAACGGAATGACTTTGTTGAACTCACGACGCGCCGCATTGATTAGACTCTCTTTTTCCTGTTGTGCCTGATTCACTTCATTAAACGATGCTTGAACTGGTCTTGGAGGGTTTATATTTTTTAGTTGTACTTGATCGATGCTGACGCCAATTTCATACTTTGCCGCCAGAAATTGCATCTCGGCCAAAGCCACTGTTTCGATTTCCTGGCGACCAATAGTTATGACCTCATCCACAGAGCGGTCCCCTACCACTAAACGCATGACAGATTCCGATATGTCACGTAATGTTTCAGCAGGGTTTCGTGTATCAAACAGGTATTTACGCGGCTCAGCGATTCGGTACTGCACAACCCACTCAACCAATGCGGCGTTCAGATCACCCGTGACCATCTGGCCTTGCTGAGCGAAGTCTGGCCGATTCTGACTCACGTTTGTGGCACCACCAGTCGCGAATCCAAATTCCTGTTTAAGCTGCCGCTTAACAGGCAAAATTGTCACTGTATCGATACCTAAAGGCATCTTGAAATGTAACCCAGGATCTTTCTCTGCCGAATACTCACCAAACCGCTGCACTATTCCAACTGAGTCACTGGGGATGGTGTAGTAGGCGTTGTAAATCATCAACGCCACGGCTGCCAGGCCAAATATCCCTAAGCCCCCAAGCAAGCTTCCCCCAGATCCAACGCCGCGCCCAACTGAGCCTAGGGAGACGTTACCAGTCCCGTTCGCATTGCTACCTGGCGCTGCCCTAGCGTTTTTCAGTTGCTGCAGCAGATCTTCAAGCGGATTATTACCAGCCATTAGTTTTCCTCGTTGATTATTATGAAAGGGTAGTCTCGCACGTCCTTTTTGCTCAACCAAATACAGTTCAGGTTTATTAGCCCATGGCTTGTCGCCATCTGTATAGAGCTGTTGTATGCTGTGTTACGTAATGTGATTAATAAAGGTGAAATAATATGACAGACCTCAATCATATCGATCAGCGCATTTATGACCTGTACGACGAATACTGCCACAGTGGCATGTCTCGGCGCGATTTCCTACAAAAAGCTGGTGCAATTACTATTGCGGGAGTTTCGGGACTGGCAATGGCGCATTCTTTACTGCCAAGATATGCGCAAGCCCAAACGATTTCGTTTACCGACGAGCGCATAAAAGCGACTTATGTGGACTACGAATCCCCAGGCGGGTCTTCCGGTGAAATGCGCGGATACCTCGTACGCCCCACATCAGAGGGCCCTCACCCATCAATCATTGTTATTCACGAAAATCGTGGTCTCAACCCTTATATAGAGGACGTTGCAAGGCGATTTGCAACAATGGGATTTCTCGCTATCGCCCCCGACGGTCTGTCGCCAGTCGGAGGATATCCAGGTAACGATGATGATGGGAAAATTCTCCAGAAAAGCCTGGATCAATCGAAACTGAAAACCGACATGCTCAACAGCGCAAAGTTTGTTCAAACTCACGAGCTCTCAACGGGGAGATTGGGGTCTGTCGGCTTTTGCTGGGGTGGAGGAGCCACAAACTACCTCGCAACTGAAATGGGTAGCGACTTGCATGCAGCCGTGCCTTTCTACGGGGCTCCAGCTGACGCTTCCGCGATAGCGAATATCACAGCCCCACTTATGATTCAGGCTGCTGAAAATGACAAACGCATCAATG
The DNA here is from genome assembly GCA_047634635.1 of Granulosicoccus sp. Lineage (GTDB taxonomy): Bacteria > Pseudomonadota > Gammaproteobacteria > Granulosicoccales > Granulosicoccaceae > Granulosicoccus. The sequence goes on from JBLIIE010000075.1 coordinate 15,447, forward strand.
CCATGTGGCCAGACTTCGAGAATGCCCTGAAGGCGGCTGGAAAAATCCATGAGCGGCATCTGTACGAAGGCACAGGACACGGTTTTCACAACAATTCCACACCTCGTTACAATAAAGAAGCTGCAGCACTCGCCGAATTTCGAACCATGGAATTTTTTAAGACGCACCTAAGTTAGAAACGAGTCGTTAAATCAGCCCCAGGCATTATTCTAACGCCTGGGGCTTAGCTCATTTTTCAGGACCAATCAGTCAAAACCACCTTACCGATTGTGTCCCCACGCTCCAGCATTGCATGGGCTTTGCGAAGATTCTCAGCATTAATGGGTCGTAGAGTCTCAGACAGTGTTGTCTGTAAAGCGCCCTTGTCGATGCAACCAGACACATAGTTGAGCAAATGATGCTGCTCGATCATGTCGCGCGTTTCAAACATGGATCGGCAGAACATGAACTCCCAGTGCAGACTGGCACACTTTGATTTCATGCCAGCCATCGGCATGTCCGAATCTGTGTTGTCTATTGTAACAATGCCACCTTGCGGCTTTATAAGTTCGACACACACTGCCCAATGACTCATGTCATTGAATATTGCAATGTGATCAACAAAAGGAAACCCTGCTTCGCGGACTTGTTCCACCATGGGCTCACGATGGTTCACGACATGATCTGCACCTAGGTCAAGAACCCACTGAGTCGTTTCTGGTCTTGATGCCGTTGCAATGACTATCAAACCGGCCTGCTTCGCTAATTGAATCCCAATGGACCCCACTCCACCGCCTGCCCCAATGATGAATATGGATTCACCTTTATTGGCACCATTTAGATCAATTCCCAATCGATCAAAAAGAGACTCGTATGCGGTAATGGAAGTAAGAGGAAGAGCAGCTGCTTCAGAAAATGACAATGAGACAGGCTTATGGCCCACTATGCGTTCATCGACGAGTTGAAACTCGGAATTTGAACCTGACCGAGTGATGTCGCCTGCGTAGAAGACCTCTTCACCGACATTAAACAATGTCACATCCGAGCCCACAGCCTCGACGATACCAGCAGCGTCATACCCGATAACCCGGGCAGGTTCTTCTACTTCATTTTTCGAGATGCGAACCTTGGTATCAACCGGATTCACAGCGATTGCCTTAACAGCAACAAGAATGTCTCGGCCAGCTGCGACAGGCTTAGGCAATTCTAAATCCAGTAGAGATTGTGGATCACTGATCGGCAAATAATGGGATAGTCCGACAGCTTTCATAATGGTACCCATAAAGTATTTTTTACTTTCAATTCGTGAAAATAATTAAGTGGCTAGTAGCTAATGCCGAAGCATTTCCAGTAACGCTGGCAAACCTAGGTTTTCCAGCGTATCTATATTGCGCCCTGGAATGTTATCAGGATCTGGGTGAGACTCAACCGCTTTGCTAACACTGGCTTCTTTGAGCAGATGTAAAACAGGATAGGGAGCTCGATTGGTCCAATTGCTCACGTCGTCTATGGCTGCACCCTCAAATTGGTAGTTCGGGTGAAAACTAGCCAATTGGAGAATGCCCTCAAAGCCACGGTCATCCAGCAAAGCCTCAGCTAAGGCGAGAAGATCCAGATAGTCATCAAACTCTACAAAACCATCAGACAATATCAACAATGTGGTTGCGTCTTCGTCGGTTTGTTCAAGCTTATTAGCCTCATCGACCAGCATCTGAAGACAATCTTCAACTGACGACTCAGTGCAGACTTTAATCTTTACAAGGTTCTTACGTCGAGCGGCATTGGCAAATGGGCACAGATTCAATCCCACAACGAGGGCATCAATCCAGTGGTTAATGTCTTGAACTACGGCATCAGTTTTCAATAGGGACTCTTGATTGATTAGTGAAATAATAAAATCGACTTTTCGGCTTCCCTGAAACCTGTTCAGCAGGGCGAAAGGCTTACCGAAGGCTGGAATTCAACCGAGCGGGTGCACCTCTTAAGGGTGGGATGCATGGGCCGCCGAAAAGGCCACATTATTGTTTCACAAACCCTAAGTGAAAGAGCGTCCCGTATAATACGGGAATGATGAATTCAGAACTCAACTTGCTGCAGCCCTACCCGTTCGAAAAGCTGCGCGCACTCCAAGAAGGCATAACACCCGCAGATCTCCACCCAATCTCACTCTCTGTCGGTGAACCCAAGCATCCAGCGCCCCAGTTAGTCCTCGATGCAATGACTGACTCTCTGCGCTCAATGGAGAAGTACCCAAGCATTCGTGGCTCAGACGAATTACGTGAGTGCATCGCCAGCTGGTTGGTACAACGGTTCCATCTGGCTGATACAGCTAACTTGGCAGCTGCTCATATTCTGCCAGTGAACGGCACACGTGAGGGCCTGTTCGCAATTGGACAAGCCATTCTCGACCGCCACGCGCCTAACCGATCAGTGCTGATGCCGAATCCCTTCTACCAGATCTACGAGGGAGCAGCGTTATTGGCCGGCTGTGAGCCCGAATTCTATGCTATCAACGAGGATGCTGATTCCAATCTGTCTTCATTGACAGATGCGCAGTTGGAGGACGCTCAAATGATCTTTGTTTGTACACCTGGAAATCCGACTGGAGCTGTTAATTCGCTGGCTAGTCTTCAAGCTCTCATCGAAAAAGCACATAAACACGATTTCGTAATTGTTAGCGACGAATGCTACAGCGAGATTTATCGACACTCTGTGGGAGCTCCTTGCGGTATTCTGCAAGCAGCTTACGCCATGGGACTCGATACTTACGACCGATGCCTGGCGTTTCATAGCCTGTCCAAACGCTCTAATTTACCCGGGCTGCGATCAGGTTTTGTCGCCGGCGATGCAAGCTTGATCAAAAATTTTGCCGCCTATCGCACCTACCAAGGGTGTGCCATGTCGGGCGCCGTACAGGGCGCCAGCATCGCAGCCTGGAGTGATGAACAACACGTCACACAAAATAGAGCCGCTTACGATGACAAGTACGCAGCAGTAATCAATATATTGAATGAAAAACTTATGGTCAGCACGCCGCCAGGCGGTTTCTATCTTTGGCCAGCATTGCCTTGTGACGACCAAATATTTACGCAACGCTTATTATCTGAGCAAAATGTAAGAGCGGTGCCAGGAAGCTTTCTGGCCCGTGCCCCTCATTCATCCGATCAAAATCCGGGCACTAATCGACTGCGACTCGCACTGGTTGCGCCTCTGGACGATTGCATCACTGCAGCCCACCGAATTATTCAGTGCCTTTAGGCATATTTACCTTTAAAGAGACTACGTATCATGAGTGAACTTGAACGCATTATTAACGATGCCTGGGAAAACCGCGACAGTGTCACCACCGCATCTGCGTCTGGAGAAATTGGCCATGCAGTGGAGCAGGCAATCGCTATGCTGGACTCTGGCAAGGCACGTGTTGCGGAGCCACTAGGTAATAGCAAATGGCAAGTTAATGAATGGCTGAAAAAAGCGGTTCTTCTATCATTTCGCCTACGCGACAACGTGCCTATCACTGCTGGTGGTTTTACGCAGTTTTACGATAAGGTTCCTGGTAAGTTCACAGACATGAGCGCTGAAGAACTGCAAGCAGGTGGCGTACGTGTTGTACCTCCCGCCATGGCGCGTAAGGGTAGCTACATTGCACCCAATACAATCCTCATGCCTTCATACGTTAACATTGGTGCCTATGTTGATTCAGGAACCATGGTGGACACTTGGGCAACTGTGGGTTCATGTGCTCAGATCGGTAAAAACGTACATTTGTCAGGTGGTGTCGGTATCGGTGGCGTGTTGGAGCCTCTTCAGGCTTCTCCAACAATCATTGAAGACAATTGCTTTATCGGCGCACGCTCTGAGGTTGTAGAGGGCGTCATCATTGAAGAAGGCTCGGTCGTCTCAATGGGTGTGTACATTGGTCAAAGTACTCGCATTTATGATCGTGAGCGAGACGAAGTCACCTACGGACGAATTCCCGCAGGATCTGTGGTAGTGTCCGGAAACCTTCCATCGGCGGATGGGAAATACAGCCTGTATTGTGCGGTTATCGTCAAACGTGTCGACGAAAAAACACGCAGCAAAGTAGGCATCAACGAACTACTACGACTCGCAGAATAGACCTTAGGAAATAATCATGGCTGACTCGATAACAGTTTTTGGCATTCCCAACTGCGATACCGTAAAAAAAGCTCGCAAATGGCTAGACGCCCAATCGGTCAGCTATGATTTTCACGATTACAAGAAAAAAGGAATTGACAAAGACACACTAAATGGCTGGTGCAAAGAGCTCGGATGGGAAGCACTTATAAATCGCCGTGGCACCACCTGGCGTAAGCTCGATGATGCTCAAAAAGCAGACTTAAACCAAGTGTCGGCTCTGAAGTTGATGCATGAAAACACCAGCCTCATCAAACGACCTGTCATTCAGGCAAAAAACGCATTAATACTGGGCTTCAACGCAGAACAATACGAAACCGTTCTGCTCTAATACGGGCATTTGACATATCACGTTCAACAAAAAGCACAGTCTGCTGCAAGGGTAATTCAGTGACTCACTAATCGTGCTCTGTCATCTTCACGATTTTTAAAAATTCTGATCTGAAGGCACGACGATAGAGCACCAGTGCAACCCAGACTGTCGCACCAATAAATAGCCATGCGTTAAACATCCATGTAAACGCAGCCAACGCAAAAAAGTAGGCATTCAACCCCGTCGTAAAATGTTTCGCAGCGAGGGCATGAAGCCGAGCTAACTTCTTTGCATAGTTTGTCAGACTAGCATCGGTCAATCCTTCAGCATCGGTATTCGATGTGCTTGGACTTCCACCAATTAGAATCAGAATGTAGTTGTATAACCGATAGCTCCAAGCAAACTTAAAAAACGCAAATACAAAAATAAACATAATAAGCAGTACTTTGACTTCCCACTGTAAGCTTGTATTAGTTGATGAAGCCGGAATCTCAGCTAGCACGGCAACACCTGTATCTGCGGCACCAAGCCCTGCAACAAGCCCACCGAGCAATAGTACTGTGGTGGATGCGAAAAAAAGAACCCCCTGTTGCAAACCATTTTGCAAAATGGCGTCAATGGGTGAATCACCCCGTGTTACTACATTGAGCATCCACCTTTCGCGTTGAATAGCCATCGTGTAATTAATTGTATGAACACGAAATCGAGAGCTATTGACCAAATAGAAGTGTCCTACCCAGACAGTGAAAAATAGCACAATTGCCACACCGTCTATTGGTGTAAAACCTAAGTAGTCATGCATATACGGCTAACTTGAAATTATCGATAGGATAAGTGTAGTCGGTAATTGACGAGCACCTATCTAATTAAAGTCGAAGACTCGTTCATCAGATGCAACCGGCCCCGAGCCAGGAGCCTTGTCCTTAGAAATTGCTACGGCTAACGATATACAGAGCGTTGTGACTAGGAAGGATATGGGAATCGCAGCAGCCACCATTGCACTGCGAATCGAAGTAAACCCATCTACCAGGATCAGCATAATCAAAACGACGGTTAATATTACTGACCAAACAAGAACTGCGCGCCTGTTGCTATGTGAATAGAGTTCTTGTCTTAGTACTGTTGTAGTCACAATGAATGCGCTGTCAATGGTCGTCGTTAGATAGGTCGTCAGCAACAACAGCAGCACCATGGACACTATCCAGGCAGCCCAGGGTTCAAACAGATATTGAACCAGAGAGAATATTTTTTGACCAGTACCTGCTCTAATTAATGCACCACTTGCCGAGCCATCTAGTTCCAGAACAATGGCATTTCCACCTGCCCAGGCCATCCAGACCATACACAGAAACGCTGGGAGAACTATAGTGGCAAAGATATACTGCCGAATGGTTCTACCCCTTGAAATTCTAGCCAGGAAAACTCCGACAAATGGCGAGAAGGCCAACCACCAAGCCCAATGAAACATAGACCATGTGCCCTGCCAATCCTGGAGACTGTCGCCAATTTCAGTGCCGTCTTTCATCCACACCTGAAACATCATTGTTGGCATGTTTATCAAGTAATCAAAAACACTTATAAACAAGGTGTATATGCCATCTTTAAACGAACCAGCCAAGAGCATTACAGCCAGAATCACGAAACTAAACAGCATATTGACATTAGATAACCACTTTATACCTCGTCCAGTTCCAGACATTGCAGAGGCTGCTGCCATGGACATAATGAAAACGCTAGCGCCAATTTTACCTGCTACAGTCGCACTGCCATCAGTTTCTAATAACCAGAAAGCTCCAGCACTTCGCGCGACGCAAATGACAAACTCATCCAATGCATACCCTAAGGTTTGTAAAATACACAACAGGGTCGCAGCAACTGCTGCGACGTCTACAACGTGACCAAGCTTGCCTCCCATAGCGTTGCCAAATAATGGAAATAACGCTGTCCTGATCGTTAGAGGCAGCCCTTGCCGATATCCTGTGTAGGCCACAGCTAACCCCACAATTGAATAACTTGACCAAGCACCTAGCCCCCAATGCAAGTATGACCACTTCAGAGCGCTAGACATATTCTGACTTGAAGCTGCAGTGGTAAGACCTCTTATGACATCAGGATTATTTTGCATACCAGCGATCGGCTCAGCAACTCCCCACGTCAGCAAACCCACCCCCATACCAGCTCCAAAAATCATGGAGAACCAGGAGAAGTAGGAAAACTGTGCTTTATCATGCTCGACACCAAGTTTTCTTCTACCAATTGAAGGAACAACAGAGACCACTGTGCAACTTATTAGAAAAAACGCAATACTCCAGATAATCCAATGAGGAAAATTCGCCATAAAAAAATTACCTAGGCGATTTAGTAAAGCTGGGGTTGTTGAGGGCTGTGAGGCGGCGGCAGTTATAATCACCAACGGCAACAGACAACTACCGACAAATATCGGTGACACCGCTTGAGAGCGCCAATCTGTTTCTCCTGATTTCTCGTGTACTTTAGTAATGGTACTTACCTCAGTGACTGCCAAACCCCAAGTTAGTACATTCTTTGCGTAGAGATGCAGAGAGAGAACTTTTGGCTCCATGAAGTAACATGGCGACCCTAAACACGGTTGATTGAGAAGAAATTACCTTTATATAGAGTGCATCACAAACGGGAATCTGAAGCCTGACGACTCAAAAAACCACTTTTTGGTGGATTTGTATAAAACTAATCCCGCCTAAATCGGATAGCCTCTGAATTTTGAATTGTTGCGTCTATCACAGGATTACCAGTCTGAGGATCGAGGCATTTGGGTAGCAAATACCCGTGCTTACCCACAAAAACAAACTCAGACGCATGACCGCGACAAACGAAGCCTAATCGATTAGCACTTTTCAGAAATGGCTGATTAGTCCAGTCAGTGGTGGTAACAATGGAATGCAAGACTTCACTGTTCAGAGACTCAACCGCAAAGGCAATCAGCGCTGCATTGACTCTTTTGCCTCTATGAGAAGCTAGGACATCCACTTTAAAAAGGTAGAAGACGCCATCTGGAGTATCTACCGCAATTCCTTTGAATGCAGGACCACCACTGTTGTGTCGGGAGGGCACTGTGCCAGACCCGAGAAAGATGATACCAATGATTTCCCCATCGACAGAGGCAGCGATAGAGCGAAAATCATAGTTGACGAAATCTTCAATGAACGCAGTTGTCAGGCCAAAGGTACTGCTACTTGCCAGGGCTTCAAGGTCAGTTTTATTCAAAAAACGGCAAAATATTTCATCTGCCACGACAGGCTTCACAAATGTGCGCTTGTCCAAGAAAAGGACCTGTGTTATATCCGCATTACACAGTTTGTTTAACGATTTGTAGAAAAACGATTTAAGTAACATGCCTTGTCAACCGAAGTATCTATTAATAAACCTCGAAATTTATTTTTAAATGCGCAGCAAATTTCACGCCGCGGTATCAAACATCAGGACAAGTACACGAAGTTTCATTTTCTATCGCAGCGAACCTTTATAGGCTGATATGAGAGACAAAGACCCGATCGACTGGACTAAAGAAGACTACGCCAAGTTCGGCGATGTTCCTATGGTAAACAAACACGGATACCACCATCAAACGCTGTTTGACAAGGAAGAGCTAGTCGCACTTCTCGACAAATACCCTCGAAAGTGGTTACAAGCCTTCACTATGGGGGATGATCCCTGTCGTCCCGACCAGTGGTCTTGTGTAGATATCGCTGCAAACACTAATGGCGAAGCGCTATGGCGTGCAGTGGAAACAGGCCGCTTATGGCTGAACGTTACACACATCGAACAGGTGAGCAAAGAATACAAACAACTGATTGACGGTATGTATCAGCACTTAAATGAAAATTGTCCTCACCTGCAAAATCCTATCGGCAACTACAGCACGCTACTTATTAGTTCTCCTGGTGCGCAAGTTTATTATCACTTGGACGCAGAACCGAACATGTTGTGGCACATGCGTGGTCAAAAACGCCTTTGGGTTTATCCTGCAATGGATACCAGCCTCGTTCCACAAAATCTGCTGGAAGATATATATGCCGGAGAAATTGACGAAAACCTCCCTTACGACAAAAGTTTCGACAAATTCTCGGAAGAATTTCTATTGAACCCTGGCGATGTAGCCTCGTGGCCACATAACGGTCCTCATCGACTTCAAAACATCGATATGAACGTCTCTCTGGCAACCAGTTACTACACCCCGTTGATCTACAAGCGCCAGTATGTGCAGCTTGCCAATCGTTTCTTGCTTAGAGAAATGGGCATGAAAAAAAGAAG
>JBLIIE010000076.1:0-24143 GCA_047634635.1 Granulosicoccus sp.
CTGACAAGTCAAAGGAACCGACGATAACGTCACCAGTACGACCGATCGCTTCAACTGCTGCTACTGCTGGTTCGCCGGCAAGCGACGCACCTAGTGCGATTACAGCATTGATGTCAGGATTCGACTCCAGGGAAGCTTGGACCTTGGACTGAATTTCGCTTGGATCATTGGTGGTAGGCATTACATCAACCTGACCGCCGAATCCTTCTGCGAAACCTGCACAACGATCGTCGAGCGAAATGTTACCCACTTCGTGGTTGATACAAAGAGCGTGCTTTCCGCCCAGTTCAGCCATCTTTTCACCTGCTGCCCTACCAGCATCGTATTCTGACTGGCCCACATGCAGCAGAGCGCCGAGCGCTTTTGCAGCATCGCCACCAGAATTCATGGAGATTACGGGAATTCCCGCTGCGATTGCAGCTTGAATGGACGGCCCGAGAGCATCTGCATCTGGAACCGAAACCACCAGACCATCAGGCTCTTGATTAATCGCTGCATCAATGAGCTGGCTCATCGCGATCATATCGAAAGTTTCTGGAGCACGATACTCAACGTTAGCACCAGTATGCTTGGCGGCCTCTTCGACACCGTTCTTGACAACAGACCAGAACGGATCGCTGGCCTGACCATGGCTCACTACTATGATATCAGCAGCCATCACCGCTGGCGCTGCAACCAACATTGCAGCAGCCATTGCTGTTTTTAAAAATCTTCTCATTCTTTACTCCAATTGGAAAATGTAATGTATGGCAAGCGTGGCGCCTGCCGCGGCGTGCGGATTGAACCTGCTTGGTCATTAGAGTCCTTATTCACAGGAACTGATCCCAGTTTGCACAAATCTGAAAATTAATTCAAGTCCTAAAATAAATCACTCAAACTGCAATGACTGCGATTTTGACAACTCAATCACTGGCGATAATAATCATGACTCAAGTCACAGGACAATCTATTGAAGACTGTCCTGTGGATAGAAGTTTTTGCCTGATACTATCGAGGTATCGGGCCTTACGTCATCTATCGACATAACAATTAATCCAACGGTATTAACGTATAGATGAACGCACTCTCTGGCTCAAACCCTACCCTCCACTCGGCATGAGAACTTCCCTGCAGTGCTATTTTGAAAAATCGCCTGGCAAAGTCATCTATATCAGATTCACTAGGTAATGGAAAAGATAATCCCAGGCCTCTATGCAAAAGCTACGTTACAAGCGAAGAATGTTGGCTTTAGCGGAGTTCATAACTTTCTTAGTTTCGCCAGACTTGCAAATCAAGTCGCTAAAATTCCCTTGATGGTGACAGGTGGGTTCAAGAAACATCAGCAAGCAATCGATGCCGTGGCAAGACCTGCCCGTAATGCAAAAACCCAGGCATAGACTTTGTCGACCGGTATTGCGTGTGCCAGAGCCATTTCACGATCGAGTTGGGTCGCTCACATTATCAGGCCAATGCCCTAGCGCATCAGGCAGCTTACGATTAGCCGTTTGCAACACAGAACTCAACAACGCATGTAATCCTGTCCACCGATTAACCCAACGCCACAGGTCACCCATTCAGCCTTGAAGCGTGACGAACCCTATCCACCAGAGTGTCCAGACAAACAGCGGTAAGGGGTTTGATAAAGGGTCACGTGAACCTTCTATACCAGCATAAATAAGTGCTAATAGAAATCCAAATGAAATCACACTTGTGGACAGGCACAGACTGTCTAAGGTTGTTGTTCGAATTAAACGCACCTGACGAAACAGACCATTCGATTTTTCAGCCGATACAAAAAATAGCAAAACAATGGTTAGCGCAACTGCTGCAACAGCTCCAGTTATATAGGCTTTTGTAGGAAATAGACGTACAAATCCCTGTTCAGAAACATGAGCCCACACCGGCACCACCCCTATGAGCGCTACAAACAACGGCAGCAAGGTAGCCTTCAAAGTGCCATCAGAACCTCTTCGCACACGAGCATCCCGTCGGGATAACACATGTTTGATCAAGCTGATCGTGTCCAGATATGCGCCTCAATATCACTTTCACTAAAATAGACTCCAATGCCACAGGCCGCCCCCGTGCGCAGCTCGCAGGTGGAGCATTGACACGCCATGGCCCTGATTGGTTGGCCAGATGTGCGAAAGCGAACTGCACCACGCTGACACCCACCTTCTTGATGGCTGGCTGCATTAACTTCTTCGGTCGTGCAATTGCTCCTATTATGGGAATGGCGTTTATCGCCCTAGGAAGAATGCCTAATTACACAAATAACGACAACTGTGCTGATTGACCTATTTTCGTATCAATATTGGGTGGTTTAAAAAGTTGCGTATCCAGAGTGAATTTCTCACGACCACTGGCAATACCGTATCGCCTGCAGGCATTAGTAAAACGCTGCTGAATCATGTCAGCCCTAGGGCCGGTTCCAACAAAACGATTTTTAAAGTCGCTGTTGTTAAGTTTTCCATCACGCAAAGATCGAATAGCGTTTAACACTCGCTCCTTACGTAAGGGATAGTGCTCCTCTAGCCACTCGGGAAACAACGTTGCCAGCTCATGCGGTAGTCGAAGAATGATGGCCATGGCACCTAATGCCCCCGCGTTGGCACATGCTTCGATCATCGCATCGAGCTCGTGTTCATTTAAAGCAGGAATAATTGGGGAAATGGATGCTCTGACAGGGATACCCGCCTCTGACAAAGTTTTAATCGTTCTGAGCCTTCGGTGTGGCGCTGCAGCACGCGGCTCAAGTCGGTGGCTCAGTTCGTTATCCAGAGTCGTGACTGATATGGAAACGGTTAACAGGTTCTTGGCAGCCATTGGCACCAATAAATCCAGATCGCGTTCTATCAGAGATGATTTTGTGATGAGATACACTGGGTGCTCTGTTTCGAGCATAACTTCGAGCAAGCCACGAGTTATCTTCAGACGCTTTTCAAGGGGTTGATAGGCATCAGTGTTGACACCTATCGCTATAGGCGCACAGACATAATTGGCCTTGGCGAATTCTTTTTTGAGTAAAGCTGCGCCATCAAGCTTTGCATAAAGTAATCGTTCAAAATCTAGACCAGCTGAGTGACCAAGATACGTGTGCGAGGGTCTGGCAAAGCAATAGGAACAACCGTGTTCACAACCACGATATGGATTTATAGATCGATCGAAGTGCAAATCTGGTGAATCATTACGCGTGATGACAGTCTTGGCTCTATCCTCACGCCATTGCGTACGTTGATTGGAGTTGGCCTCGCCTATGGGGGATGTCAGGTCTGAATCGAATACAGAGTCCCATCCGTCATCAATATCAATTCGTTGCATAGACTCAAAGCGACCAGAACGATTGCTCTGCGCACCTCGGCCACGACGTTTAATAGGGGTTTCAAACATAACCCAAGTTTAACACTGTTTATATTGCCAGTACAATATTCCCTTTTTTTGCTCAATGCATTGAAACTGGCCCAGGATCAACCCAAGCCGATTTCAGAATGACACGCCCTTATAACTAATCGCGCTTGTACAAAGCTTCGATGGTGCTAGATTCGATACTATTTGCATTGATCATATAACCGGCTAAAGCACCCGATGCATTCTCAGGTAATTCCAGCTGTTCTACTGACAGTGCGTGTATGGTGAATTGATAGCGATGTACGCCATGTCCCACTGGAGGACACGCACCGCCAAAACCCGCTGAACCATAATCATTGACTATTTGCTGACTTCCTACCGGCGCCAGATCAATACTCACGCTTCCAGCGTTGGTAGATAATTCAGTGACGGTCGCAGGGATGTTTATCACCTGCCAATGCCACCAACCACTGCCTGTAGGCGCATCCGGATCGTAGGCTGTAATTGCAAAGCTTTTGGTGCCTGTCGGTGCATCGGTCCACTGGAGATTTGGAGACTGATCGTCGCCATCGCAGCCAAAGCCCACAAATTCGAACTGACTACTCATAAATTCACCAGCCGTAATATCACTACTCGACAATGTAAATGAATTAGAAAATGCTGGAACGGAGACCAGTAGCAGCAGTACTGGAACAATCACAAGAGTATTTAACATGATGGACATCTGGGTATGCTGAGTGAAAGGTTATCCTAGTGATTACCCAACCTTCAAACTACCCGAAAACCAGTCAATTAGTCGCCCTATTCCTCCAATTTGGTTTTTCTTAAGCTACTGGGAGTTAGTCCAAAGTGAGTTTTAAAGCGCTCAGTAAATCGAGATTGCGAAGAATAACCACATTTTTCAGCAATTAGTCCAATCGGGTGACTTGTTGTTTGCAAAAGATGCAACGAGAATCCGAGTCTGGCGTTGTCTTTTAACGCCTTCAAACTCGTATCTTCGGATTTGAGTTTTCGCCGCAAAGTAGATTCGCTCATAGCGAAATGATCGCAGATTGAATCCAACGATAATTCCTGAAAATTGCGTTCATGAAACAGATCGTGAATTTTATGGCTCAGTTTTGGTTTCCCCATCATGGAGATAACACCTACGTAGCCCAGATGATAAAGCAGCAACAGAATTTCCTTTCGTCGCAATGCCAATATCGCTTCAGGCGCCCAAGCGCAACAATCGATAAACTGTTGCAAGCATTGTTGTAGGCTTGCTGTCGTATCACCGAGTATGTATTCAGCAGATTTTGCCTCATGAGCAGGAAGATCAGCAAAATCTTCATAGTCAAACTCAATCAACAGCGCGTAGTAAGAATTATCAATAGGGATATTGCGCATGTGAACGGCTGGACTATCTGATAGAAAAATAAACTGCCCTGCTCTACACACAACTTCACGCTGTTGCCCTAAATGTTTATCACCATTGATCACAACTATTAGCAACGGTTTGCTAACGGGTACATTTAGTATTTTTTGCTCATACACAGATGAGTAAACCGAAAACGGTAGCTCATCAGTAACCTGGCTTATATCAACAATACTGCTGATGATGTCTTTCATATTTCAATCAAAATTCGTCAAACTAGTCTACTCAATCTAAATGATGTGAAGCTAAATGTCCCTATACAGCCGCGACTTTCGAGTGCAACGGTCGCCCCAACGCAATAGCCGTGATCGTGGCACTGATAAACAATTCACCATCAATATCATGATTAACGTGTTCGCGTGATTCTTCCAACCGCGCTGAGACAGATTCAGCACCAGAAGAAATTGCCAGCTCGGTAGCAGCTGCCAGAGCCGTGGTACGAGCATGCTCCAGCGCGGACTCAAGGCTTTTGAAAGTGGCTGGCGCAGCTCCATAGAAAACACAAAATTGTCCAAACATTGGCTGTGTGACGGTGACGTTGACTCTTTGGACAACCAATGCCATCACGGCACCCAGTGCATTTGCGGTATCTGCATGATCCGGCAATATGAGTGACATGCCTAGCTTCCTGGCAACATCAGGCAGAAAATCCGCCGCTGGGCCACCAACACCTACCAACGGATAGTCCGATGCAAAACGTAAGTCAAACAAGGGCGAATCTGTACTTTCAGATAATACGACCTCACCTAGCAGGCTTGCAAGGTTTCTGGCCTGTGCTTCGTTAAGCAAACCATGCTGATTCAAACCCGCTTCGATGAGCTTGTGACTTATCTGTTGAATAACTAATGCATAAACTGCTTGACTAGGCTCTTTTGGATCATCAAGCGACCAGTCTCCACAGCCATATAAGTAACGCATCTGTCTTGCCCAGAGCTGGGCTGCCAAGGAGGCTGCTTCAGTGTTCCAATGATGACTCATTCCCAACACATGTGTGGCATCTGATGGCGTGAAGCCACTGTATATAACGAGCCCCATACGTTCCAGTCGAGCAACTGCACGTGTCAATGCTCTCTCAGTGCCAGCCAAGGCATCAATATCCAGAGGACCGTCTTCCAACAAATTCCACGCCTTTTTATCAGCACCGTTCAATTGATCAATGAGAACCTGATTTCGTTGTAAGCGCAACGCAAACCGGTTATGCCGAGGATTCGACAGAGAGTTCATCTGCCGTTTCAGGCTATCGAGTAACTCAGGGTACTGATGTACGAGCAAGCTTACCGGCACGACTCTTCGGGTGGAAATACACAGTTTTCCGTCGAATCGGATTTCACTATCACCACCCAAGCCGATAGAGTAGGCACGAATCGCCTCCACCATCGGCTGCCAATCTCCAATACGAGCACCGTCTTCACACAAGTCAGCTTGGCCGCCTCTGACAACGGCAATGTCGGTAGTGGTACCGCCGATATCAACAACTAACGCATTTTGACGACCGCTCAATGCACAGGCACCCAATACGCTTGCAGCGGGACCCGATAATACGGTCGCTACCGGCTGCAACCCCGCTGTTCTGGCATTGATTAATGTCCCATCACCTTTTACAATCATTAGTGGGGCGTTAATAGCGTGCCTTGACAGCATTGCTTGTAAAGACTCGATTAAGGTCTGAATGAAGGGAATCATTCGGGCATTCAATGCTGCGGTCAATGCCCGACGAGGAGCACCCAACGTAGAGGCCAACTCATAACCACAAGCCACTGGTTTTCCGGATAACTCAGTAATAAGCTCTCGTACGGCTAGTTCATGAGATGAATTTCTGGCACCAAACATTGCCGAGACTGCAAATGCTGAAACTTTATCCTTTTGCTGGAGAATAGTAGTCTCAACCAGACTCAAATCCAACGGCTGCTGCTCCACCCCCAAGGCATCGTGACCACCGGGTAAAAGTACAACGCGATCGCGGACCATGATATCGGTGATGCCACTCTTCTTTAGTTGACGTTCATTATAACCTGGAAGCAGTACCGCTACAGGCGCCCCTCTTCCTTCAACAACTGAATTTGTTGACAACGTGGTGGACAAAGCCACCAAGTCTATTTCAGCAAGGTATTCTGCCGGCAGGGCGCTAATGACATTGTCAATACCGATACTTAAATCAAACGCTGTTGTCAGGCTTTTATGCGTCGCCAGAATGTTTTTGCCAGCATCAATGATGACCGCATCTGTGTAGGTACCACCGGTGTCAATGCCAAGTTGATAACTCATGCACTGGCATCCTTACTTAAGCGTTTATACAACGCTAGCGTGAATTGTTTCATGTGAAATTGCTTTTGCTCAAACGCGTAGTGAGATTGCTCGCCCTCAGGGCAGGCGTCTCTCGCTTGACAACCGGATGTATGACAAACTGACTTCAGGTTTTCCTGCAAATATTGAAAACACGCACTAACGTCGTAATGAGTTCCGTCAAAGGCATCTACAGGACACTTTTTCAAACAAGGTTGAAGGTAACATTGATTGCAAATATTACCGCCTGTTTCAACTTTTGATAAGCCTTCGACCGGCGTAGCCAGCGCAATGGCAAATCGATAGGCATGCCATAAGCCATAATCCGGGTGAATCAGCATACCCAAACGCGAGGGTTGAACATCTTCTATGCGAGAAGCCCAACGTAAAAACGGATGATGCGGGGCCTTACCGAAAGGGAGCAATAGCCTACCGTTAATTTCTTCTGCTATCAATTGCCCCACCCGCTCACTCCATCGATCGAGTGGATGCGGTTGTCCATCCGCTAATTCGGAGCTTTTACTGAACACTGGCCACAGCGCATTACCGGCCTGACCAAACAGCAACAAGGTTTCTGATGACTCCCCATTAACTTGCAATGGAACACTGTCATCAAGGGTCACCGAAAATCCACCTCGAAATATAAGGCCATTTTCATTAGCCAGACTGTTCAACATGTTCGTATTCATAGACTACGAATGCTATCTGAAGTATCTACTCTATCCAACACTTAATTGACTGCCGACTCCGATAAAGCGCTATTCAAATACCCGAACGTCCCGTGGTCAAGTATTTCGTTTACAGCATTGTCCAACAGCGTGAAATGGTGCTCGCTACATCTTCGGGTGTGTCACCCTAACCGATTTCTAGATCTCCACTGACTGGTAAATTCGTAACTCTGGCTATTTCCCCTTAGAAAGAGAGCATTTCTTCCCACGGAGTATTGTAAACGTCGTCTTTTTGGCCTTTCACCTAATTAACGCTACCACTTGTGGCACCAATACAGGGAACTCCAGAACGCTCGAAGAGCAATGCACTGAAAGCATCCCAAGCACAATAGATCACAAAAAGTGCTGCATGTTCGTGGAACGCCTTGAACCTCTCTGCCGCAGCTATTATGTCTTGGGGCATAGTGGTGTTCATTAGCAATTCCTCTTACCGAGTGTGAATTCTAATGCAATACCTGTACTAAATTATAGAAGGTTCTACTGCTTATGATTGCGTGTACGACAATGTGTCCATTTAAGTCGCTTGTTTATCATAGCAACGAAAATAATGCCCAATGCTGAAGCGACAGCTCCCCTATACGATGCCGCATTCCATTTGCAACGACAAATAAATCATCGGACTCCGGGGCCACTGCCAATGCAGTTGCCAGAACGACATACGCTGTGGATAGTGTGCTATCGAGAATCATCCGCAAATCAAGTTAGAGCCGACCAGGTATTATCACTTGTCTACATTCTTGCGGGATTGTGAAACAGACATGCAGCGTCCAAAAAAAAACTGCTCAATCCTCAACTCTAACTCTCCCCATTGAATAAATCTGATAAGTTGGTCTAATTCCAATCGATCCTGTATCAGACACGCTAAACTACCCAGTCAGAACTCGTATCTATGCCACCGCTAAGGATTGCCGCAGTTTTGAAACTAACCAAGATTCGGTATTGGAACGTTAACCACGTTAAGGCTATATAGATGTCAGAATATACAAAACTAGATAGCCACCAAACAAAGTTGATCCTGGCACAGTACCCCTTAGGTACATTACTCTCAACTAAATTACTAAATGGCGGATCTGAAAACACTAACTACAGGCTGCATACCTCAAACGGTGATTTTGTATTGACCCTGTGTGAGCAAAAAACTCTGCTAGGCGCACAGCAATTAACCGATTTATTAGCCCATCTAGATCAGAATAATTTCACTACGTCTAAAGTTATCTCTAACAACAAGGGTGAGCTGGTCATGCTTTGGGAAGGTAAGCCTGTGATGATTAAAAACTATCTACCCGGATCTATCCGTAAAAAATTATCGACACCCTTATTGCAATCGTTAGGTCAGCAGCTTGCCAGGCTCCATTTGATTAAGCCACCAGCTTACCTAGAGCATCGTGTAATCTTCGGTAAGGAATCGTTCGATCAAATAGAAATATACGACAAGGATTCAGAATTTCAGACTTGGTTGTATTCAATTCGAAATATTATTCACGAACAAATAGAACAGAATTTACCAAAATCACTTATTCACAGCGACGTTTTTTTTAACAATGTGATTGTTGCCGAAGATAGTATCACAGCGACAATTATGGATTTTGAAGAAGCGTGTTATTACTACCGAGTGTTCGATATCGGTATGATGCTTGTTGGCTTGTGTGAAGAATCTGACAAGCTCAACACCAGCAATGCACAAAGCATACTAACCGGTTATCAGCAAGTATCTCGTTTACACGAAAATGAAAAGCAAGCCTTGCAAAGCTTCACGGCATACGCTGCTGCCGCAACAGCATTTTGGCGACACAAACAATTTCACTATGTAATGCCAAACTCAAAGCTAAATAATCATTATTTACACATGAAAAACCTGGGTGATGATGTCCTTAATATGCCTCCTGTTGAATTCAGAAAATCTCTAGATAACGCCACTTAGAATATAAGCAAGGCTGTTTCAGAAGGGAGATTGGCCTCGACTGCGTCCCGCTGAACAGTATTTACGGAACTTGTTGTTAATCTGCGCCTCCAAATTAAAGATGCTAAAGCGCTTATAAGCGGTATAGGCCGATGTTAAAATACATCATCATTGCTACTTTACCACTTTTTTCGGAAATCTCTACGTTCCCATCACTGTCATAAATAATGGTAACTCTGGTGGCCGTCATACTTGAAATCAACGGGACGCTCAACACCTTCGGAATTTAGGAACACTGATATGGTATTCCAGGTTTTCTCAGCGGTTCTGTGTTGATGGGGATGTATACGGAATTGCATCAATATGCGCATACACATAAGCTTCCAATTCCTCGCCCTGCTCTGTTCTCACAGGAATCAAACGTCTTTGGTACAGCTCGCCTTCAAACTTGTCCAACATACCCCAGTGGTGAATCAGTTCTGTTGATGACAATATTTTCCCATCAACACGTTCTCCATCAATTCTCAGCTCAAAGCACGGTAAGCCAACATGGGCTCCTTTTGTTTGAGTGAAAATCCGTCCAACGCATGTCGCTGATTCCCAATGGCCATTTATATTTTCAACAAGATGGAAGTTTTTCTCACCTGGGGCAAGTGTCCCGTAAACGAATAGTCTTTCCACGTTATTTGTCCTTGTGATTAACTCGCTCTGCAGGTTTCACAAATGCGGGCTATCTGATTTTAGTTAACTTGACCACGCCTGGCGATAGTGACGAGCTCGCAGATGCACTACGACTATTTATGGAAGATGAATCTGTCCGTGTTGTGCTTTAAACGGGTGTGATTTGGGGACGAGAGAAACTACGAACCTGGAAGCAAACAGCAAAAAAGTTTGTAGCGTTACTCCATAATACTGGCACCCAGCAGTTTTGAGATAGCATTACCGGTTTCAACCAGCAGTTTTCGAGCATCAGTTCTTGATACAGATTCAGGATCATTTAGTCTTTTAATGAAAGGTATGGTCAGAGCTGCTACCACCTCTCCCGCATGGTCCTTAATGGGTACGGATATATTCATTACCCCCTCAATGACCATCGAAGGACATTCACAATAGTTTTTATCAAGCATCATGGCACTACTATCTTTGTAGATTTTTCGCTGTGTACGTGTAGCTGACTTAAGATCGTTTTCCATGCGTAAGCGATCATCACCCGTGAAATAGGCAGTGAGCACTGCTCCTGAAGCCGTCTGGAAAATTGGAATTCGCGCACCCAATCGCACAGAGGTGACGTTATTACCCGGTGAATTGACTTGGGCAATGACCAAGACATGTCTGTCGCTCAGGATCATTAGATGCACTGATTGGTTAATCCGCTGTGCCAACCGTTGCATGGCTTCGCCAGCGATAGACGATAGACGCCTGATTGGCGGGTGCTGATGCGAAATCTCAAACAGTTTGGTGGTTAGTGAATAGCGTTCTGCATGCGCATCAAAAGCTACGTATTCGCGCTGCTCTAGAACCACCAACATTCTAAATATTTCACTAATTGAACGATCCAATGCCCGTGCAATATCCGACTTTTTTTGTGCTTGCGCCTCTTTGGCTAAGAACTCCAATATGTCCAATCCCTTGGACAGCGCAGGAGCACTGTATTTACCTATTTTTTTTTCGTTGTTTTTCTGCATAAATCAAACTTGTAACGTAGCATTCCAGCTACATTGTAATTTCTGATAGGGAGGGTATCGGTGTCATCGGGGCAGAACTACTGGCATAAGCAGCCTCAACCAGCGCCATTGTATGCCATGCATCCTGCACAGAACTGATCAATTGTGAGTCTTCACCGCTTGCAAAGCGCTGCAGCTGGAGCATCCTGGCGACAAATGCATCTGGAAACCATTCACCCACAAGCTCTATCTGCTGCCAATCTGTATCGCCAGTCCTGATCCACAATTCATCCGGCTCACCCTTAGGGTAGTCAAGGTTAACGCCTAGCTTCATATAGGCAGCCCCTTGCGTGCCACAGATACGAAATTCGCAAGCCTGGAATTTACGTCCAAAAGCGTGATCGTGATTGATCGACAGGTTGCAACGAATCTGATCCCCGTAATCCAGCATTGCTGATGTGCGAGTTTGCGCCATCTGACTGGCAGGATGACCCATTGTGCGAGCGTGTATGCCGAGTGGGTTACCCAGAATGGATCTGACAAGATCTAGATAGTGTATGGAATGCAGAGATATCTCTACCCTCGGAAGGCCCTCCAGAAACTTCCACATATGCCACGGAGTATCCAACGCCAACCACGCATCGAAATCCACGACGTCGCCGAGTAATCCTTGATCGATAGCCGATTTAAGCGCCAAAGACATTGGCGCAAACCGTAATTGAAAATTGACGGCAGCCTTGAGCTGTCTTTCAGTGCACATCTTAAGAATTCGAGTTGCATCACCCAGATCATTACCCATGGGCTTCTGAATCAGCGCCCCGGTACCGATCGGTAGCTGACTCAGAATATCGATATGAACCGCTGGCGGTGTCGCCAGATCGAAAATAACGTCATCGTGGTTGGTAGCTTGTTCAAGTGTTCGATAGGCGATACATCCCCATTCGCTGGCTAGCTGCTCAGCTTTTGCATGGTTAGGATCGTAAATTCCTCTCACAATGAGGCCAGCTTTTCGATACGCTGGAAGGTGCGCATCTGCCACGATTGAGCCCGCACCAAAAATGACGATGGGTTTGGCGTGCGCCGTTTCAGGCCATGTTTGTTGTAGCTCAATCATGTCATTCAGTCTCAATCGTGATGGAACACATCTTCCATAGAAGCCCACCATTCACCTTCAGTACGCGTGTCCAACGGGCTTTGCAACGGCATGCAGACTTCCCACCATCGTTGCGTTTCTGGGTCTGCCGCCATCCGCTGTGCATCGGCTTCAAAGTCACTACCGTGATATTCAAAATATGAAAACAACAAATTTTCAGGTTCTCTTAAGAATATGGTGTAGTTCCTAATATTGCATTGGCTAATCATCGCCAACACGCTTGGCCATACATCAGCATGCAGTTGTTTGTACTCAACAATTTTATCGCCTTTCAAACCTACTACTAATCCCATGCGTTTCATTTTTGCTCCTGAGTTCAGACACTAATTAATGGTTGCTGAGAGATGTGCTATCGAACGGCTATCCAGTTCTGCCCAGTTCCAATCAATACCTATTCCGGGCTTGCCGCTTGGAATAGCAAAACCGTCAACCATTTTCATACCTGAGTGGGTAATGTCTTCTAACTGCGGTATATATTCCAACCAAGGCGCGTTGGGTATTGCACACACCAAACTGACATGAAGTTCCATAAGAAAATGAGGGCACACAGACACGTTGAAGGCCTCTGCCATATGCGCTACTTTTAACCAAGGCGTTATTCCACCAATTCTGGCAACGTCCACTTGCACAATTGAAGCACCGCCAAGCGCAAGATAGTCCTTAAATTGACTCAACGAATACAGGCTTTCGCCAACGGCAATAGGCACACTGGTGGAGGCAGCGAGACGAACGTGTTCCATTACGTCATCTGCTGGTAAAGGTTCTTCAAACCAGGCAATGTTGAATTCTTCGAGCACACGAGCACGACGGGTAGCCTCGGCACGACCAAATGACTGATTGGCATCCACCATGATTTCAAAACTATCGCCTACCGCTTCCCGCACCGCCTTAAGCCTGGCACGATCTTCCGATAAATGTGGCCGACCAATTTTAATTTTTGCACCTGCAAATCCAAGCGATTGAGCATTGAGTGCATCGTCAACCAATGACTGAGTATCGATGTGCAACCAACCACCCTCTGTCGTGTACATAGGCACACGCTCCTTTGCCCCACCCGCCATCATAAACAAAGGCAAGCCCGCCCTTTTACATCGAAGATCCCACAGGGCGGTATCGATTGCAGCGAGCGACAAAGAGGTTATCGCACCCACTGATGTTGCATGAGTTGAAAACAGCAATGATCGCCAAATACGATCAATGTTCTCGGCATCCTCACCAATCAATTGCGGTGCTAATGTCTCTGTAAGCAAAGACATGATGGCAGGACCACCCTGACCTATCGTGTACGAATAGCCGACGCCTTGAATACCTTCACTATCAGTTATGCGAACGATAGGCGTTTGTTGTGAATCAAAGGATTGGATAGCATCGGTGCGGCGCACCTTAGGTACTAAATCAACCATTAATAACTCAATTCTAGTTATCTCTACCAT
Source organism: Granulosicoccus sp. (assembly GCA_047634635.1). GTDB lineage: Bacteria > Pseudomonadota > Gammaproteobacteria > Granulosicoccales > Granulosicoccaceae > Granulosicoccus. The sequence continues at coordinate 13,903 of JBLIIE010000076.1, forward strand.
TACTACCGCAAGCTCCTTTGTGTTGCCTTATCGAACAAATGGCAACGTGATAAATCCAATTCGCACGTGAGTGTTTCGCCGAAGCTCACGGGCCGAGGATTGAACATTTTGGCTTGAATCTCTTGCCCCGCTATATCGCCAAACAGGATAGTTTCAGTACCAAGGGGTTCAGATAGATTAACGTACAAATCCATTCGTGCAGTTTCCACACCAGGAGCTAATCCATGTCCCACAGGCATTAGATTATCAGCACGAAAACCGAATACAACGGTTTGCTTCGCACTCACTTTACCCTTATATATACTCGGCAGTGATAATGTTGTGCCATCCGATAACACAATGGAATCAGCGGCATCATTTATTGTTGCTGGGAGTAAATTCATAGGCGGAGAACCAATGAATGACGCAACAAAGGTATTAGTCGGTGTTTCAAAGACCTCCAGTGGTGTGCCTTGTTGCTCGATATAGCCGTTGCGCATAATCACAATGCGATCAGCAAGCGTCATGGCCTCCACTTGGTCATGCGTTACGTACACGATGGTTGTTTTTATACGTCGATGTAGTTTTTTAATTTCAACACGCATTTGGGCCCGAAGTTGTGCATCCAGATTCGACAAGGGCTCATCAAACAGAAATATATCCGGGTTGCGCACAATGGCACGCCCCATCGCAACACGTTGGCGTTGGCCGCCAGAGAGCTCGGCAGGCCGACGGTCCAAGAGCTCATCCAAGCCAAGAATATCAGCCGCCTCTTGCACAGCCTTTCTGATTTCCGGATCTTTCTTATTTGCTATGGTTAACGAGAATCCTAGATTCTCTCGTACAGTCATATGAGGATAGAGCGCGTAATTCTGAAATACCATTGAGATGTTGCGATCTCTGGGTGGCAAATCGTTAACGATGTTGTCACCAATACTGATATCACCGCTAGTGATAGGTTCTAAACCCGCAATCATCCGTAGCGTTGTGGATTTTCCACAACCTGAAGGCCCAACAAGCACCACAAACTCATTGTGAGCGATATCCAGATTGATTCCGTGTACAACTTCCAGTGACCCATATTTCTTTACTAATTTTTTGAGAGTAACGCTTGCCATAACTATCCCTTGACTCCGCCAAACGTTAACCCACTGATTAGGTGTTTTTGCACAATAAACGTTAATACCAACGCTGGGACAATCATCAACACAGCTAAAGCACACATGCCACCCCAGTTGATTGTGAATTCGGACGTAAAATCCAGTAAACCTACCGGCATGGTCTTGGAATAAACAGACCGAGTTAGTTGACTGGTTGTGCAATACGCGCATACAAGGCTTCGTATTGCTGCCCACCGATCAGTTTTGCGTCTATCGTAATGTCGTCAAAATCACCCGCGACGGTAGACCCGAAAGGTAAACACAAAGCCATCATTGCCAATAGCACTGTCTTTTTCATAGCCAACTCCACACTTTATCAAACTGAAGCGATTCTCCAGCCTTGCAATGTGTTTCAAATATAAACTAGACTTTTATATATAATCAAGTAAAAATATATCTTAATAGTGCTTTGAAGTACTAACTACAGGAGGATATCGTGATTTTTGACACTCATTTGCATCTCATTTATCTAGACAAGCTCTACTATCCGTGGCTTGATGATTTCACAGCTTTGCGTCACGACGCGACCTATGACAGCTATGCGGTAACGGCAGGGCGCGTAGGTATTAGCGGTGTATTACACATGGAAGTGGATGTGGCCGAGAACGACATTGAAGCTGAAACAGCCATGGTCTCGGAGCTAATGTCGGCTGGCGATAGTCTGCTCAAAGGGGCAATTTCATCCTGTCGCCCTGAATCAACAGATTTTCTGCAATTTCTGGAACGACAACAAACAATCAGCGAAGTCAAAGGTTTTAGACGTGTGTTGCATGTCGTCCCAGACGAAGTTTCCACCACAAACGTGTTTCGCGACAATGTCAAACGCTTATCCGGCACTGGATTGACATTCGATTTGTGTGTGCTGCCAGCCCAGCTACCCTTGGCGATTGAGCTGGTTGACCATTGTCCAGACGTAACTTTTGTACTTGACCATTGTGGTGTCCCCGATGTCAGCGGACAATCGCTTGAACCGTGGAAAAAACACATGAAAGCATTAGCACAACGCGAGAATGTCGTGGCAAAAATATCGGGTATTATGGCGTACGGAAATCCTGACACATGGTCGCTTCAAGACATTCGTCCTTATGTTGAATACACAATAGATGCCTTTGGCTGGAAGCGTGTGGTGTGGGGTAGCGATAGCCCTGTATGCACATTAGCCGGGCGAATAGAAACGTGGGTGGCCGCTACCCATGCACTAATTGAGTCTTGCTCGTCAGATGAAAAAGCAGCTTTATTACATAAAAATGCTATTGAACTTTGGTCGATACCCAATAGAGCAAATCTAGAATGAGGAAATACTCATGGCTACATCACTAAGCAAAGAGCAGATAGACGCGTACTGGCGTGATGGCTATCTATTCCCATTACCAGCACTCACCGTTGAGAAGACAAACTACTTCAGAAATCAGCTCGAATACATAGAAGGAGATAGCCAGAATCAATCACTGACTAGACCCCTTAACGAATATATTCGCACCCATTCAGATGTCATTATTCCGATGGCGGCAGAATTGGCAATGCAACCTACGGTACTCGATGCTGTTGAAAGCATCATCGGCCCTAACCTGATGATTTGGGGCGCCGATTTTTTTATCAAAGAACCCCATTCTCCAATGCGAGTATCAATGCATCAGGACTTAACCTATTGGGGGTTTGGGGCGACGTCTAACCAAGTCACAGCGTGGATTGCGTTATCACCGTCAACAGTTGAATCAGGCTGTGTTGATCTGGTCAGTGGAAGTCATAAAAATTCGATATTACCTCACGCAGATACTCAGGCCGAAGACAATATACTTTCTCGTGGGCAAGAAGTAGCTGTGGATGTGCGCGAGGAGGATCGTACACATGTGCTCCTCGCACCCGGAGAGATGTCACTTCATCATGGGCTGGCGATACATGGCTCTAACCCTAATAGATCCAATGAGCGGCGAATCGGATACGCCATTCGATATATCAATCCGGACGCACAACAACAATCAGCGCGTCGCGAATATGCAATGCTTGTGCGTGGTGTGGATCGATCGCAAGCGTTCATCCATTACGCACCACCAACCACACCATTTTCAGACACCAGCCTTGCGTTATACGAAGAAATAAAAGAGACGCAATCCAAGGTACTTATGGCAGATTTAAATAGCCCGGCATAGTCAATATGATTCCTAACATAAAAATTACAGATGTTCACGTTGAAGATATTCGAGTACCAACATCTGATTCCCTTCTAGGTTCTGATCCTTTTCATCGAAAACCTGACTACTCAGCTGTAGTGATCAGTCTGAAAACGGATGCTGGTTTCGAAGGAAATAGCGTGGTTTTTAACCTTGGTGCAGGGAACGACTGGATCGCCTATGGCATACGCGATCTAGCCTCATTATTAAAAGGCAGGACACTAGAGGAATTTGTACAAGCACCTGCAAAATTGCAACAACTGATGATGGAACATCATCAAATGCGCTGGTTAGCTGACGGTGTATTTCGAATGTCAGTGGGAGGCTTGGTGAATGCACTGTGGGACTTATGGGCAAAGGCTGAAGGCAAACCTCTATGGGAATTGTTAACAGATTTATCACCAGAGACCATTGTTTCCTGTGTTGATTGGCGCTACCTGCAGGATGCATTAACCCCTGACGAGGCACTTGCTATTTTGCGTAACGCTCGCCAAGGTATAGACGAACGAAAAAAACAAATGCGAAGCCAAGGACCCGCAGCGTATTCCACTTCAGGTTGGCTTGGCTTGGATGATCGACAAATTGCAGAACATATAACATCATTACAACAGCAAGGCTTCCGTCACTTTAAAACCAAGGTTGGTGGCAATCTGGAACAGGATATCCAGCGGCTTGTCTTCTTGCGTAAGCTCCTCGGTGATGATGCGTTTTTAATGACAGATGCAAATCAGATCTGGGGGGTTGACGAGGCTATTGAATGGATGCAGCACTTGACGGACTTCCACCCCTACTGGATAGAGGAGCCAACAGCTCGTGATGACGTTCTCGGCTTTGTACAAATCCGTGATGCCATGAGGCCATTCGGTATCGGCGTCGCTGCAGGTGAGCAAGTTCCTTCACCCGTTATCTTCAAACAGTTACTAAAATCAGGAGCTATTACACATTGCCAAATCGATGCGACCCGGCTTGCCGGCGTAAATGACGTTATAGCTGTAATACTGATGGCCGCAAAATTTGGTATTCCCGTGTGCCCGCACGGTGGTGGAATAGGCCTATGCAATATGATTCAACATTACAGCCTTTGGGATCAGATAGCCGTGTCGGCAGACAGCGATGGTCGTTTAACTGAATATCTGGATTTCCTCCAGGACGACGTTTTTGAAACACCCGTTGCCGTGAATGATGGTCGCTACATGACTCCTTCTCAACCCGGTTGGGGCCTTGAGATGAAAAGCAAATTTATTGAACAACATCGATTTCCAACGGGTCCGTTGTGGAGTAACAGGCCAGGGCCAATCGGTGCACTTTTTCTAGCCTAGTACGATACTAAAACTCACCCTACCCGCGTTTGCTTTACTTTCGCGTCCTCAGCGACCTCTTGCTCAAGCCATCGTTTAAACGCAACGACGTGTTCAGCATCCGTTGAATTTTCCAGCGTGATGACGTAATACGCTTGATCCAGTTGAACACTGTGACTAAAGGGTATGACCAATCGCCCTTTGTCTAAATCGTCTGTCGCTAACTGTTCGAGGCTCAGGACAACTCCCTGAGCCTCGACGGCTGCCGCCAATGCCAATGACACTCTGTTGAATCGCATACCTCTTGTGCCGTCCACTGACTCCACATGTACCGCCTTCAACCAGTGCGACCACATGGGTCGCCCCTCGTACGGTGTTTCATCATGCAGCAAAGTATGGTGAATAAGATCCTCAGGCGTTTTCAGTGGCTTATCAGGATTTTTTAACAGTGCGGGAGAACAGAGTGGCAAGGCAACCACGTTCATCAGCCGCTCTACGTGGCAACCAGGATAGTAACCACGACCGAATCGAATCGCCACATCGACATCATGCCTGCGTAAGATGTCCTCGCTCAGTGATGGCGACATAGCATCAGTGTCCATCAAATCGGCACTGGCTGATATTCTCAGATCGATTTCAGGATGCAAATCGACAAATCGTCGCATTCGAGGCATCAGCCATTTGGACGCAAACGACGGGGCCATCCAGACATCCAGTACGAGTTGATCAGGGTTTGAGCGAATTTGATCTACAGCATCGTTCACATGCCGAAATCCATCTTGTAACTTGCTAAGACCAGACTTGCCCGCCGCTGTCAAAACCAGTCCACGATTGAGACGGTGAAAAAGCTGGATCCCCATAAGGTCTTCAAGCATGCGAATCTGCTGACTGACCGCCGCAGGCGTAACATTCAGTTCCTCAGCTGCCTTGGCAAAACTCTCATGTCTAGCGGCAACTTCAAAAGCGTTCAGCGCATTAAGTGGAAGTGACCTTGCCATAGGGAATCTCTAGTTAAGTTCCGCTTACCAATATCGAAAGAAAATGTCGTTTGTTAAGAATACTGATTCTGTCTACATTACCACCTGTCATTTGTCGCTTATTTTTCGTTTTTACTTACGGCCAGTATTGATACGAAGATCGGATTGGTGAAGTCTGCCGCTTCTATGCTCGTTAATTGATGAATGACACTAACAAGTGCTAATCAAGGGGTTTTAACAATGACGTTATTAAAACGAATGTTCCACAGATATGAAAACCGCATGATCCGCGTTGGACGTGAGCGAGCTCGGGCTATATTACTTAGCCGGAGCGACAGAACGCTGGCAGATTTGGGTTTCTCACGCCATTTACTCGAGTCTGGTGTAGGTGCCTGGCCATGGGATGCTTCAGCTGAAAAACTGGCGGAAATCGACTTCGACAGCATACTAGCAAACGATAAGCAGGCTATTGAAGAACTACAAGCACTGACAGATAATGAATTGCACGATCTTGGTATTTCCAGAGGCACGATTCATGAATCTGTGATACTGGGACGACCTGGTATTGAATATGAACCAGAGCGTGAGGCTGCCTAATGCTCACTGGCGACGGTCTTGATCATCGCATAGCGTCTGCATTGTGATGATCGATTCCTGGGTGCGGTATCGGTCGTGTTAACTAAACTTAATTCGATAAGTATTCTGGTACGCGATTCGCAGTAACACAGACTACCAAACGCCCTCACCCATCAGGAACAGACAAATATTCTGTGGTCAGCAATACAGACCCATCGACTATTTTTGAACTGGATTCAATCGATACAGGAATTCCCGCGCAGATAACCCAGCGCGACTGGGTGCAGGACGAAGCGTTCGTATCGGCTTTACGCAGTTCCTGGCATAGTCAATACGCAGACTATACTGGGTCAGTAGTTGCCGCTAATTTAGTGGAGAGAGCTCACGCCACTGGAGAAATATACGACCATAACGCCAACGGGACATTAGTGGCCACCCTTAATGGGCAGCTCGTGGGTATAGCCGCGGTTAGAGATATACAAAAGCTATTCTTGATTACGTTGCTCGAAGTTGTGCCTGAACATCAAGGCAAAGGCATTGCCAGTCAACTGCTCAATGCAATTTGCACAGTACCAAAGCCATTGCTTGTGCACGTTTCTATTCACCGACCATGGCTGAAAAAATTATATGCAAAGCAAGGGTTCGAAACGTTAGCCCCTGAAAAGATTGAGCATTATGGGCATCCGATGATTTTCGACGTTATGGGTAAAGCCTAGATCTTTTCGGCTCAGATCTTTTCCAACGTCATATACGCATGCACGTAGCCCATGCCATGCCCCTCTGGATTCTCACATACCTGTTGTTCGTATAGTCCGTAATACGCTTCTATCAGTTCATCTTTCTCTTCTGCACTTCTTGTATCTGATAACGCACCTTTGAAAGTGCTTTCGTTCCATGAACGTATTGTGGGGATATAGGCCTTTGCGAATGCAGCAGCATCGCCATGCTTTTCAAAATCTTTCGCGAACGGGCAGGAAACAACTTCGGTCTCGATATTCGACAGACGTAAGCCCGACTGATAGACCATAGATGTAGGATCCTGCAAAGGGTGCGAGAACTCCTCAACATTGTTGTAATACTGCGGTAGAGTCATGGCCCTATATTCTTCTAACGTAATAGCTCCTTGATCTAAAAATGTTTGCCAATTGCGATTGAAGTTGTCAAACATGTTTACACCTCCGGTGTTACCCAGATATCGCCCGCTCTCATCGATACAAAAATTAATTAGAACCAGCTTGCCACCTGAAATCAGTTCACGACTGCGGTGCATCAAAATAGTTTGCCAATCTAGCGCTGCCTGTTTGGCAAAAGCCTCCCTCTCTTCTCCTTCGGCACCTACCATATGGACATGATTGCTGATGTTACAAGGTGTACTGCTGAGCCAATGCATAGCTGTCGCTGAGAACCCTAGGTGCAAAGACTGCTTTGGCAATATTGGAGAATAAAAGGAGGACGCAGATTGCAGAACGTGGACATCGCTGGCACTGGGCAGGTAGGAATCAAAAACCGTGTGTCCATGAAGAATTTTGGCCAGGGCATTAAAATCGTTGAACACCTGATCGGCATAGACGATTTGAATGTCAGTCGCTTTTTCAGCTCGAATGGACTCAACAACAGCTCGCCATAAATCTAGAGACGTTCCGCCATCCGCACAGCCCATATCACTGAAACACCAATGGTTGCTTTCCAATGGTTGTGGAATGGAGGAAAGTGCGGAAAGCACTCTTGATGTGGCCCTATCGATAACATCCTTGGCGCCCAATGTAGCCAGCGAATACAAACCGCCGGAGGACATAGTGATGTTATCGGCCTGTGCATTCTTAGTGCTCATCGCGGGATCTCCTTTTCTTTGCGTAGTTGTTGACTAAGCCAGAGTTCATCCCCGCTCCTAAGTTGCTGGGCCTATGGCTGTTTTACCGGTTCGAATAGATTACGAGCGTTGTTGTAGTTGTTAAAAATTCAGCGATAAGTCTCTGTGATGCGAACTGCAAGAAGCAACAGCAAGCGATTGCACACGTGTTAGACGATCTTGTTGGCGGATACCAATAGTGCTTGACATCTCACGCTCGTAAGCTTGTAGGCCAACTAACACAGCAGTTTCTGCGGCAGTACGCCATTCCAGCTCCTTATCATACTCTGCCATTGCCTTATCGATCGATTTCATCGCTGCATCAGTGTCAGGGTTTTTCTTTCTCAGTATGGAGCGAGCCTTGGACACGGCTGATTTAATCTTGGATGCACCCGCTATATCACCAAACTGCCCTGACAACTCTTTGAGTGGGTCAAGTAAGTCAGCAGGCTCATTAGTAGCCATCAGTGTCTTCAGGTCAGGTATCGCACTACCCAGATTTCGCAAATCTGTAGTGGCTGCAAGAATTTCACTAATGTCTCTTGAGGCTTCATAGCCTTCACTGGCCATGCGACGGTAATCGTTACGCGCTTTAGTCTCTAATTGTTGGAGTTCAGAATGTCGAGCATATTCGTCCTCCCATTCCGATGGAATGGTTTGTTCCAAGCTAGTGATTTGCGCTTCTAGATCAACAATTTGCACTTCCAACGCTGCTCTGCGCGTGTCTATATTTTCACCAAAAAGACGATTAGTGCGAAGGCGAAGCTCTTCCGCGTTGACATCCAGCTTACGAAGATTCGACTGAATTCGTCGAACCTTAGTATGAATGGGGCGATAGCGATCTTGGTTATCAATAACAGCCCGCTCTGCTGCTTTAACTGCAGACAGGGAAGCTATTGCACCGCCAGCTGCATCAAAGCTCTTTTGCAGATCCTTAGCCATTTTCTTAGGTAAAAGCGAAAGGTCTAGCTCACTCACTTTTGCCAAAGCTGCGTCGTACTGGTCGCCATTCTCAGTAAATTGATCGTAGGTATATTCCTCAATGCAGTACTGCAATCTCGGGTTACGCGGTGGTGGTGCAGTTTCTGAGAGTAGCGACATACGATTGGGTAAGTAATTAACCAACGGCGGGAAATACCCTACGATGCCCAAGGCCACTATCTGCAACGCGATAAAAGCGATGACACCTTTATACATATTAATAGTCTTGACGACGGCCGGTGCAACCCCGCGCAAATAGAACAACGCGAAGCCGAATGGTGGTGTCAGAAACGAAGTCTGAATGTTTAATCCAATCATGACGCCTAACCACACTGCGGTGATATTGGCACCTGGGTCAGCGAGTAATATCGGCGCCACAATGGGCACCACAACAACGGCTATCTCGATAAAATCCAGAAAAAAGCCTAGGAGAAAAATAACAATCATGACGATGACAAACTTCATCCAGAAGCCACCTGGAAGGCCGTTAAGAAAATCTCGCACCAGCTCTTCGCCGCCAAATGCCCGAAAGGCTGCAGTAAGCATGGCTGCACCCAGCAAAATAATGAAAACAAGAGACGTTGCCTTGGCCGTTTCGATCATGACTTCGTGCAAGGTGTTTTCGATTCGGTTGACTCGAAAGCCACTCCACAGCAAAGCGCCAATCAGTAACCCAACTAAGCCGACAGCAATGTAGACCGCTTGCAGATCCTCTGCCGTTTTTATGTTCTTGATATTGGTATCGTTAAACGAAAGTGATACAGCAATACCGCCGATAGCTATCATCGCGATTAACGCAGGCCAATATTTTCGTTTGCCATCCTTTAAACGGTAGCTTGCCATGATCAGTGCGCCCGCAGCTCCTATGGCACCAGCCTGATTGACGGTGGCAACGCCCGTAATAATGGCGCCAAGTACCAAGAATATTAGCGCCAGTGGCGGTACCAGTGTTCCTACGACTTTAAGAAGAAACTTGCCATCGTAGGCTCCGCCGAAACGTACAGCTGGCGCTTTCGTGGGATTTAAAATGGCGTACACAAGTATGTAAGCCATGTACAAACCGACAAGCACTAGCCCGGGAACCAGAGCACCCAGAAACATTTCACCAGCACTGGTTGATGTTACCGCAAACTCTGACGGCATACTCAATTCACCAGTAGCTGCCTTGTGCAGAGCTTTTCTGGCAGTACCAGCTTGATCAGTGGCACTGGCCAGCTGATCAGCAAGGATAATCAATACTATAGACGGTG
>JBLIIE010000077.1:0-23935 GCA_047634635.1 Granulosicoccus sp.
CAGACATTGTTGAGGCAGACACATTTATAGGGCCACGACCTACAGTTGTACTGTGCCTACAATCTCTGGTGAGGTAGTCGCATAGGCAATTCTTCTTATGGGAAATTAAGGATATTTTGAGAGAATGGAGTTTCTGCTTATTAAGGTATTACTAGAATAAAGATGCGATTCTTTGAAAAAACCATATCGCACCGAACGTACCTACAATGACTGAGGCCGGTTTGGAAAACATTTTTCGATAGTAGTTGTGTTTTCCAAACCACATGCCTATACCAAGCATACACATTGCGATGATTAATAATTGCCCAAGTTCTACGCCAATATTGAATCCTAACAGGGCTACCAGGAAGTTCTGTGTCTCAAGCCCTACTGCACTAAGTACGCTTGCAAACCCGAGCCCATGAATGAGTCCAAAGACAAAAACTGTCATCAAGCGCCATTTTGATAATTTGTCGGTGAAGTAGTTCTCTACACAGACAACTACGATGGACAGAGCGATTAATGGTTCTACGATTGCGGGAGAGACGCTCAGGACACCATTTGTTGCCAGGGCCAAAGTGAAGCTATGCGCGAGGGTAAATATGGTTACTTGAATGGCTAATGAGCGCCATACGGGTGTTAGTAAAAACACGCCGATGACAAATAAAATATGATCTAAGCCTTTAGGTAGAATGTGGTCGAAACCTACGACGATGTAGTTACCTATGATGCGCCAATTTGATTGCTCTGTATTTTGTGTAAATTGAATTAAGTCAGTTTTCTGGCCAGGAGATAGCAGTGCTGCGTAATCTAAATCAATGGAATCGCTGTTAGCTCTGACAATAACTTCACCAAACGCTTTATTCCATTTCCATTGTAAGGCAACGGTGTTTTCAGGAAGTGTTGATTGGAGCGTGATCCTAGTATCTCTAGGTATGTTGATATCACCTACTACTGGAATGGTAATCGATTTTACAGTTAACGCAAGCGAGTTCTCACGTGAATTGATAATCGAAATCCCAGCAATGAAACGCGATTGGAAAGAATCAAATTCAGACAGCAAAGTCCCATCCTCCATAGCTCGTAGTTTCTTGTATATATGCGCGTTTTCTGAGGCATCTGTGTCTTCGTGATCGGGACCAATGTCTGCCATGAGACTTTCAACATTCAACACAATGTCTATCAGTAGCTCACTGTTGCCGGGCTGATCCGAATCACTAGAATAGTTTAGGTCTACAATGGCAGGCTTGATTTCATGAGCCCTAGCTAGGTTGGAAAACACTAGCAGTACTGTGGTGATAATCAGGATAAACTTGAAATGCAATAAAAATGACATAGAATTAACAGCTGAAAGAAGCAGTTATACCGTGTCGAAGGTAGCAATTCACAATGGTTTAACGCTCAAAGGTCATGGATGCCCAGTAACTGATCCAGTGTACGCCTTGTACCTCTGATTCGACTACTTGAACTGCGTTGAGCATGTAGTCACCATCACCTAATAACTTGAAAGTGGCCACTCCATTTTCATCGGTTTGAGCTGTAACGCGTAGTAATTCTGAGCCTTTCCAAAACATCTCTACTTGCCTTGCTGGCAGTGGAGATCCTGAGAAAAGAAGCTGTACGCGCAATTCGCTGATAGTGCTATATGGATTTTGTAGTGGCGACATTTCGAACATTGAGCCAACTGGCGCTAGAACTGATTGTTCTTCGCCTGCCGGGTCCTTCATGTACTGTGTATCGTCTCCGCTGACTTGGAAGAATGTCTTGGCGGATCGGAAATATCGTTCCTTGATTTTAGTTTGGGGAAGCTGCCGCGTTAAGTGTCGCTCCTCAATGTGATCTAATCCGTGGTAGCTCAGAAACTCTCGAAATTTATTCCAGGAGTCATAAACAATGTAGTTTTCCGTAGTGTCCAAACTGACACTGTACAAACCATCGGTAGCGGGGATGTGATGAATTGCGGGGTAGTCACCTAAACGGCCTTCGTAGATGAAAGATGTATTGATGTTTTTTATTTGTATCGATTTGTATTTGGCTGCGTCATAGGGAAAGGATACGCCAGAATAATCTCGTCCATTTCTAATGTCGACGATAACCTTATTACCCAAACCAACGGCTGAGTCTATGGGGTCTAGCCAATACTCATGCGAGTATGAAAGGCTTGAATACACCAACAGGCTAATACCTAATCCCCAAACTGCCTTAGAGAAATGTGAAACCATATTGGCTCGATCTAGATGGGTATAGAGACGACAACGGTAGAGAGTTCATCTCTACCGTTAGTCATTTTAAAATAGTTGCAATCTAAGTGATTTCTAGCTTTTTGGCAATAATACTGTGTCTATAACGTGTATTACACCATTCTTTTGTGCAGCGTCAGCAATAGTTACTGTCGCTACGTTCCCATTTTCGTCTGTAAACGTGACTTTGTTGTCATCGTATTTTGCGGTTAAAGAACAACCACCAGCAGTGCCTAATGTTGCTTCGCCGCCACCATCAGCAATCATCTTTAAGACATCTGCCGCCATTGCGTTTGCAGCCACTACGTGGCAGGACAGGATTGTTTGAAGTGTCTCTATGTTTTCTGGCTTTAACAGAGTTTCAACAGTGCCTTCAGGTAATGCTGCAAAGGCTTCGTTGGTGGGTGCGAGGACAGTAAATGGTCCTTCGCTGGACAGTAAGCCTGCCAGATCAGCCGCCACTACCGCAGCTACAAGTGTTGTATGATCTGCAGATTCAGATACGTTTTCTACGATGTTTTTGGTGTTTACCATCTCTGCGCCACCAACCATAACTCCGTGACCACCTGCAAAGGCAGTAGTTGCAGTAAAGGAGATTGCCGCGGCCATTGCAGTGATGGAAATTGTCTTTAAAAATGTCATGAGTCGTTCTCTATGTGACCAAGTGTATGTACTCGTTCGTACATCTAAAATACGTACTGGTGAGAAAAATAGATGCTCTAAATAGCCACATGAACAGTTTGTAAGGCTCTGCAAATACCATTTACAAATTTACACAAGCGTCGAAAGGGTGTCGTTCTCGAACTGTGATAAGCCGTAAGTGTCGTAAACTGTGAAATCACCTGGGTGACAGATTAGTTATTCTTCTATTAATCTAGCTTTTTTATTTGCCTATGTACTGATCAGATATCTTCACATAAACAACCAAGACCAATTCATCCATGTCAAAAAGACATCCTGTTCCCGATATCCTGTTCTTTCTATTTTTTGTTGTTTTTGGCAGCTTCTGCTCTAGTTTGTTAGCGCAGCAAACCCCCCCCCCAGTTGCTCAGACAATCGATGAGACGACTCGGCTGAATAAGTTGGTCGACGTTTTGGACAAAAAACAAGTTGCACGAGAGGTGCTTCAGAAGTCAGTCATTGCAGAAGGGGGGACACAGTCTGTTGATGTTCAGCGGCAGTTAAATGATATCAATGCTGATATTCAGTCTCTGCGAGGAACGTTCGAACTTTTGACTATAGGTGATATCGATGATGCCTTGTTTGATGCTGAGGAGAGTACGCCATTTGATTGGAAAATAGAGTTAATGTTGGTGCTGGAGCCCGTGCTTGACAGTTTGCAGTCAATCACTGAGAAGCCCCGGCAAATGACTAACCTCAGAGCGACGATTGCACTTAATAAACGTCGGCTCTCTGCGGCAGACAAAGTGATAGACCAGCTTGCGCAGTTGTCTACGGCGAACTACGAAGACGATACCTTGCTGCAAATAAGAAAATTGCAGGATAAATGGTTCGATCAGAAAGAGTCTGTGGCGCAACGGTTGCTTGCAGCAGAAGCGCAGTTACAACGTTTGGCAACAGCGAATGAGTCTGGACAAGCCGGTATTATCTCATCGTTTAAAGATTTTATTCTTGGGCGAGGACTAACGTTGGTCTTGGCCATTATTGCTGCGGTTGTTACCTGGATAGCGATACGATTTGTCTGGTGGCTTTTCAGTACCTACGCAGTTACTAAGGAGCAGCGACGTGGAAGTTTGTGGTATCGATTGTTGTCTTATAGCTTTTATATCGTAACGATTGTCTTCTGTATTGTTGCAGTACTCGCTGTTCTCTACGTTCGAGAGGATTTATTACTACTCGCTTTGGCCCTATTAGCGTTGGCAGTTACTGCACTGGGGATCAGGAAATACATTCCTGCCTATGTAAGAGAAGCCCGGTTATTGCTTGATCTTGGCGCTGTGCGCGAAGGTGAGCGTGTTATGTACAACGATCTGCCCTGGCAGGTTATGTCCGTTAATCTGCAGACCGTGTTGTGGAATCCTACGCTGGAAGGCATCGTGAGACTGCCTTTAGAAATCATAGAAACACTGACCTCCAGACCTGTGAAAGATCAAAACTGGTTCCCTACGAGAAAAGAAGACTATGTCTTGCTCCCCGACTCCACATTCGCGCAAGTACTGAGTCAAACACCTGAATTAATCGAGCTGCGTGTAAGGGGTGGCATGATTCAGTGGGTAAGAACTGCTGATTGGTATGCAATGAGTATCACCAATTTGTCTATTGGTAAAACGTTTGGCGTGGCTGTAACGTTTGGCTTCGATTACAGTTTGCAGGCGATCAGTCTTACAGAAATCCCTAGAAGCCTGCATGAAGCCGTTACCAAAGCTCTTAATGAGAATGGGTATGAGAATTATGTTGATAATGTGCTGGTGGAGTTGAAGTCCGCATCGGCGTCATCAATCGACTATCTGGTGTTTGTTTCTATCGACAGCAGAAAAGCTTCAGATTACTTTGCGCTGGAACGACTCATTCAACAAACGTGTGTAGCTGTCGCAAATGAGAAAGGCTGGAATATTCCATTCCCGCAGATGATGATCCATCACCGTGCGGTTTAGTTCAGATACTACTAACTAGCCCGCATCGCGAGATATTGATGAGGTGAGCCACAGAGAATGATTCTCTGTGGCCCGGCTCGACTAAGTCTTAACGCGCTTACCTTTGTTCTTCTTGTTGCGATGGCGTTCTTTCTTTTTGCCCTCTCGCGGAGCCTTCTGTTCACCAGGATCGTTTGCCAGGTCGGCTGTTTCGCCATCTGCATCCTCTGTCACTGGCGCCACAACTTTCGGCTTGCGTGTCGCTTTTGATTTCGGAGTCTCGCTAAGTGCATCGGCTCGTTCGCCATTTTTTAAGGCCCTAGAAATATCTAGCTTCTCATTACAAACCCAAACGCGCTTTAAGTCTTTTAGCAGAAACTTGGGCATACCTGAAGGAAGCTCTATCAGGCTGTGATCATTGTTGATGGTGATACGCCCAATGAATTCCGCATCAAGTCCTGCTTCGTTAGCGATAGCACCGACAAGATTTTCTTTTTTTACACCATGCTTTTCACCAACTTCGACCCTAAAGCGTTCCATTTCAATGGCTGCTTGATCGACTGAGCGCCGTTTCTCTGCACGAGATTCTGGCTTAACAGATTTATCGATAACAGGTGGTGTTTTAACTTCGGCAGCTGGCTTGGTGCTCTCAGCGTGTTCAATCGGCTTTGCTACCTCAGCCTTGGGAGCTTCGTATTTTGGTTTCTCTGTATGTATACTTTCTTTGCGAGCTGGTCTTTCGCGCTTTGGTGCATCATGGCCAGCTTCATGCCCACGACTTACAACTCGTGGGCGATCATCTGCTTCGAATTTTCGTTCGCGAGGATTATCCAGTACTTTATTTTTTTCTTTACGTGGCTTTCGATCGCTATCTGAAGATTTGCCATCGAGAAGCAGAGGGTGCTCACCAAGACACATTTTTGCTAGCGCTGCGGCAACTCGCTCTGCAGGGACATTATGATCGCGCGAGAATTCTTCAGCCATGCGTTGTAAATAAGCAAGTTCGCCTGTGGCCAAAGTATCTGCAATACGTTGTTTGAAATCTGCAATGCGCTTGTTATTCACCATCTCAACAGTGGGTAAAACGAGTGCTTCTATTTTTTGGCGAGTTGCTTTTTCTATAGAACCCAACAGGCGTCTTTCACGCTGAGTGACGAAAAGAATAGCGTCTCCGGTTCGACCAGCTCGACCCGTTCGGCCGATGCGATGTACATAGGCTTCAGTGTCATACGGAATATCGTAATTAATGACGTGGCTTATGCGTTTGACATCGAGGCCACGCGCTACGACATCAGTAGCTACTAGGATGTCCAATTGGCCACGTTTGAGCTTGTCGACCATTTGCTCACGTTGCTTTTGTGGCATATCGCCATTCATCGCTGCAGCATTGAAGCCTCTGGCACTGAGTTTCTCGGCAACTTCGACTGTAGCGGTCCTTGTTCTTACGAATACCAGCATGGCATCGAACGGTTCAGCTTCCAGAATTCGTGTGAGTGCGTCTAGTTTGTGGAGTCCACTCACCATCCAGAACCGTTGCCGAATAGTGGATGCAGTTTTTTGTTCGCCGTCGACTGTAATCTCGGCAGGGTTTGTCAGGTGTCTTGAAGCGATGCGCTTGATGACGCTTGGCATGGTTGCAGAGAACAACGCCATCTGACGTTCTTTTGGCGTTTGCTCGAGAATCCATTCGACATCGTCAATGAAGCCCATGCGCAGCATTTCGTCAGCTTCATCCAGAACGAGAGTCTTCAGATGGTCAAGCTTCAGAGTGCCTCGTCTCATGTGGTCCATGATGCGGCCAGGTGTACCAACTACTACATTGACACCCCGGTTGAGCTGCCTGATCTGCCCGGTGTAGTCCGCGCCCCCGTAAATGGGTAGTACTCTGAGGTTCTTCATGTGAGACGCATATTTGCTGAATGCTTCAGCGACCTGAATCGCAAGCTCGCGTGTTGGGGCCAGGACTAGTGCCTGTACTCCACGAGCGCTGGGATCCATACGCGCAAGAATTGGCAACGCAAATGCCGCCGTTTTACCGGTGCCCGTAGGAGCGTGGCCTAGCAAATCACGCCCCTCTATCAGCGGAGGTATTGTCTGCGATTGGATGGGGGTAGGATTTTCATAGCCTACGTCTTGAATAGCGCGCATCAAAGGTGCGGGCAGGTCAAGTTCTGAGAATTGCTTTACAACGTTGGATTCCGACATGGCGGGAGCTTACCGTGTTATTAACTGTGTATGTGGCGCGCTTGCGTGATTCTTGAAGCAAACCTGATTATCGCCAACAATGAATCTGTTTTCTGGGAGTCGGTAGAGTATGAATTATTGGCTATTCAAGTCTGAACCGGACGCATTCAGTATCGATGACCTGAAAGCGATGAAGGGTAAAAAGGATCATTGGGACGGCATTCGCAACTACCAGGCGCGAAACCTGATGCGAAACGAGATGGAAAAGGGGGATCTCGGCTTCTTCTACCACTCCAGTTGTAAGGTGCCCGGTATTGTAGGCATTGTGGAGGTGATAAAGGAGGCGTATCCAGATCATACTGCCTGGGATCCTCAGTGCAAGTACTATGACCCCAAATCGAGTCCAGATAGTCCCCGCTGGGTCATGGTTGATGTGAAGTTCAGGCAGAAGTTCCCGGAGGTGATCTCACTGGAGAATCTTCGAAAGGTCGCCAAGCTTGACGGCATGGTGCTTTTGCAGAAGGGCAGTCGCCTCTCTATTCAGCCGGTCGGCAAGGCTAACTGGAATACGATTATTAAACTATCTGCCTGATTTTTAGTGTTTTATTGAGTTGGTAAGTGATATTTTGTTAGGCCTGAACATGTCTAAAGTGATTCAGACCACTGCGGATAAGACTGATTATTTCTCTTTCAGCAATTTTTCAAATAGCCCGTTTGCAGTTTTGATATAGCCCGAGGTGTTCTTTTTCCAAGCCTTGTTCAATTTTTTATTGAAATTTAAATACAACTTGTCGTCGATAATCGTCCACTGATCAGGCTCGATTTTCACCAAATTCTTCTGCGCAACTCCGTAAGCACAGTATCCACCGTACTGAGGGGCATACTTTTCAGGGTTTGCCGCAAACAGATCCAGATGTTCTTGTGACGAAAATTTCCAGATGGCATCAGACCATTTTGTGGAAAATTCGTCATTACCCTCTACCGGCTTACTTTGGGTGAAGTATGCCACTGTGTCGTAGCCGCGAATTGCGATGCCATTGTGTTCGTATCCGAACAGACCCTCTCTCTCGAGTGTATTTATCGGTGGCGCCGCCATAGCGGTGTGGCTGATGGTTAGAAGTGCGAGGGATGTCAGAATGAGTCTAATCAGGCGCATGTCAGATCAAATTTCCAAAATGTTAATAATTACACTCTGTATGAGCGCAATGAAGTAAAAAAGTTTTATACAAATTTCGCCAACGAGAGAAATTCTCTGGCGGCCGTCAAGATGTGATGTGGCAATCCACAAATATCTTCGACTTACCGGAGACAATATCGGCCCTGACCAGTGTGAAGTTGAGGTGGTGTCGGGGCTCACACTCCATTTCGGGAGTATAGACGTCAATATTACTGACCATATTTCTGATGGAATACATCGGTGGTGCCTTACCTTCAGGGTGCTTTTAAGTGTGCCAGTAATCAGTCTATAGTTGTCAGGAGCATCCTTAAAATCTGGTTAAGAGCACAACGGTATGGTTGAAGTTGCACCTGTAAACGACAACATTACACTTGAGCAGCTAAACCTGGATCCCTATCCGATCTATCAGCGCTTGCGGCGTGAATCGCCCGTGCTCAGAGTTAACGCTACGGGGCGCACGTTGCTTACGAAAGCGGCTGACACCCAATATGTGAAAGGTATGCCTGAGTTATTCAGTTCGAACGATCCGAACACACCAATGGAACGTGCATTCTGGGCGCAAACCCTAATGCGTAAAGATGGCTGTGAGCATCGCCGCGAACGTATGTCCATGGCTGGTGCGTTCAATCCAAAGGTTATTGAGCAAGAGTGGATTCCGGCGTATCGCAGGATAGCCGAAGAATATGTGAGTCGTTTGCCACGAGGTGAGATAGTGGATTTATTTCCTGCCTTGTCCGGGCCTTATTCTGCCCGTGGACTTGCTGTGATACTCGGAATGAGTGAAGCCAGTGATGAGGATATGCAGCGCTGGAGCCAGACCTTGATAGATGGAGCTGGTAATTTTGGTTGGCTTGATGAACCTTTTGCAGCTTCTGACAGGACCAACTTAGAAGTGCATGCGTTACTTGATAATTTGCAAGCGCGACATAAGGCCTACCCGAATAACTCGGCATTCGCACTAATGATTAATGCCTCGGATCCCATTGCACAAAAGCAGATATACGCAAATATAAAAATTGCTATTGGGGGTGGGATCAATGAACCACGTGATTCGATTAACACGGTTGTTTATGGGCTGCTGACACATCCTGATCAACTGGAAGAAGTTAAGCGGCTTTATGATTGGAGCAAGGCATTCGAGGAAGCGATTCGTTGGGTTGCACCTATTCAAGTCTCCTCACGCGTAGCGAGAGAAGATACAGTGATCCGAGACTGCCTGATTCCAAAAGGTGACGTTGTGATGACAATACAAGCCAGTGCTAACCGTGATGAAGATGTGTATGAAAACGGTGAGGAGTTTGATGTGTACCGAGCCAGGTGTCGGCATCAGGCATTCGGTAACGGGCCGCATACGTGCCAGGGGAATCGTGTGGCACGGCATGCAGTAGGGGAGGTGATGTTGCCTTTGTTGTTTGATCGATTTCCGAATATGTCGATACCCGATGAGTCGCAGGTTCTGTGGCGGGGGTTTGGGTTTCGAGGGCCGGTGCAGATACCTGTTTTATTGAATTAAAAAGCTGGCCATACCTTCCATTTTTGCATGCTCATGTAATAGTCGTAGGATGCAGGCAGACTGAAAGCTACCCGTATCTGGCTGTTGTGTGTTTTTAGAATTTACCTCTGATCATCGAAATTCTGCTTCTCTCACTAAAGCGGGCCTTTCTTTTTTGACAACGCTTCGCGATATATGAGGAATAGTGAAGAACTGATAATGATTGGTGCTCCAATCAGTGTGTATGTGTCAGGGATTTCATCAAATAATATAAACCCTAGTATGGCTGCATGGATAAGTTGAACATACTGAATGTTGCTTATCACATTAGCTTCGCTCAGGTACAGTGCTATTACGCCCACCCATTGTACAGCTGCTGCCATAACACCCAAAGCCAATAGAAATTCGAGATCAGATAAGTCTGGAGTAACCCAAAACCAGAATAAAGGAACGCCTGCCAGTACACCCACAATAAAGTCTTGATAGACTAGAAGTGTTGTGGTTGATTCGGTTTGAGGTAATAGACGTACCGATATTATCGCGGTATCGCCAGACACTATTCGTTTAGATGGCGACTCGTCCCTCGGGGCCAGAATAAGCTCGCTCGACTTTTGCAATTCGAAGCTCATAGTGCTCGTACCATTGTTCCATGCCCATTTTTTGCGCGAAAAGATGCTGGGCATTGGCTTTCCAGGCCAATATGCTTTCTTCATCTTTCCAATAGGAAACAGTAATTCCAATACCATTGGTATCACGTGTGCTTTCAGCCCCAAAGCACCCAGGCTGGTCTGATGCAAGATCAAACATTTTCTGTCCCATCTGCTCATAACCCTGATCGTCATCACTGAGTTGGTTAGTGAAAATTACAGCATAGTAGGGTGGCTTGGGAGTCTTGGAGAATCGATCGTTCATATATTCCCTGCCAATTTCTTGGCTGCATATCCGATGGGAATTCGGTTATAGCATCTATTGGAGAGGTTCGTCTTAGGCCATTGCGATGCCTAAGTGGTTTGACTACCGTTGGACTATGTCGGGAGGCGCCAATATCGTAGTGCTACCCTGGGTCAGCGATCATGCGCTTGGCTAGAGTTCTTAACCGACGCATGTGCAGTCTCAATAACCGTCTTTACCCAATCCCGCATCTCGGGTGTCATTAGGGTGTTATCACGCATTGAAATGCCCATTGGTCCACCCAGTACATCATCCTGTAAAGGCAGCGAGGCAAGTGTTCCTTCATTTAGTTCGCTGCTTACAACGCCGTGGGATATGAACCATACAGTGTCCGATTGCTGAACTACCTTGCGTCCGAATGCCAGGGATACGCTCTCAAAAGCTGGCACAGGATCGCCAATGCCAGAGTGGTGTAGGTAGGCGCGTACCATCGGATAGATTACAGTGCCAGAGGGTGGCAGCAACAGGGGGTAATCGCTGAGTGATTCGGGCTCCCAGTCTGGATGGCACAGTGGGTGTCCGGGGCGAACAATGGGTAGCACTTTTTCTGAATACAGCTGCCGAAACAACAAACCTTCCATATCCTGTGCCTGTGCCATACGTCCAACCACCATGTCCAAGGTGCCGTCTCTAAGTTGAGATAGCAGCATCCAGTTGGGGCCTGTGCTCACTCTAATCAGACAGTCTGGGTGAGATTCACGAAAACTAAGCGCAGCGATTGGCAGTAATTCTGTTGATGCTGTGGGCAGTGCTCCCACGGCGAGTTTAATTTGTTCAGGCTTTACAGCACGTACTAAACTTTGCCCACGATCCAGTTCTACCATTGCAGCACCGGCATACCGTTGAAATGTCTTTCCTTCTCGTGTGAGCGCTAATCGTCGAGCTGAACGGTCAAATAGCTCGACACCCAGTATTGTTTCCAGCTCTCGTATAGTCTTGGAGGCCGCAGGTAGACTGACGTGCAAGGCTTCTGCTGCGGCAGACAATGATCCGAGGCGACCGGTTTCCAGGAAGCAGCGGAGATGCCTGAGGCGTAGTCTGGGGTCCAGCACGGTTAACCTCAGGGTTAATTAAATGGTTCACAATTATAATTAACTTAACCATAAAGTGGTGGTAAAAGTATCTAGGAGGTGTTTATGTACAGTTTTGATAGCAATGGGGTAACTCTGCATGTTCGCGATGAAGGGCCTCGCGATGGCAGAGTCATTATGTTTAGTAACTCGCTGGGTACTGATTTGCGAGTCTGGGATTTACTCATTCCACTGTTGCCCAACAATTTGCGAATTGTTAGATACGACAAGCGCGGGCATGGATTATCAGATTGCCCTGACGCGCCGTATCATATGGATTCGCTGGTAGATGACGCTCTGTGCGTGATTGATACGCTGGGCGCAAAAGACATCACTTTTGTTGGTTTGTCCGTAGGTGGCTTGATCGGGCAGGGAGTGGCCGCGCGTCGACCAGAATTATTGCAAGCTCTAGTGTTGATGGATACTGCAGCCAAAATCGGCACGGCAGAAATGTGGGCTGATCGCATAGCCGCTGTAGAAAAGGGTGGGCTGGCCAATTACGCAGATTCAATATTGGATCGCTGGTTTAGCGAGCCAATGCGTCATGACAAGGTTAACCTGTCGCCATGGCAGAACATGCTGGTCCGCACACCTCTTGCAGGCTATTTGGGCACTAGTGCGGCCATTGCAGCATCTGATATGACTAGCTCAACATCTGAATTAACCCTGCCTGTTATGGCATTGGTGGGCGAGCACGACGGTGCAACTAACCCTGATTTGGTCCGTGGCACCGCAGAATTGTGTGGTGCTGATTTCCATATAATTGCTAATGCTGGGCACCTACCGTGTGTTGAGCGACCCGAACAAACGGCAATTCACATAACAGATTTTCTGGAAAAAACTGGATGAGCGTAGATCGTCATAAGGAAGGAATGAAGACTCGTCGTGCCGTACTGGGTGATACTCATGTCGACAAGGCTGAGTTAAAAAAGAGTGAGCTCGATCAGCCGTTTCAGGATCTGATCACAGAAGCTGCCTGGGGCACCGTCTGGTCTTCAGAGGCTATTCCTTTCCGAGAACGATCCATGCTAACGCTTGCCCTTCTGGCGGCCACGGGTAACTTTGAAGAAATACCCATGCATATCCGAGCTACGGCAAGAACTGGAGCTAGCCAGCGTGATGTCATGGAGGCATTTCAGCACGTTGCCATCTATGCTGGTGTTCCCAAAGCCAACCATGCAATTAAACTGGCTAAAGCAACTTACGCTGAAATGGAAAGCGCTGAGCAACAAGTATGGATAAACGAGGCAACGTCCAATGACTGACACAGGACCGCTCATCGCAAGAGATCGTTCAATTCACCCAGTGTCCTACGACCCGGATTACAAAACGTCCGTTACAAGGTCACCCAACTTACCGCTCTTGTCCCTTGAATCAACGCTGAGTGAGGAAACTGGGCCAGTTTTTGGGCATGACATCATTGGCGAGCTGGATAATAATTTGATTTCCAACTTTACCCAAGGAGCCGGGCTTGCAATAGGTGAGCGAATTCGGATGCACGGTCGAGTACTTGACGAACGCAATCGTCCTGTTCCGAATACGTTGGTAGAAATTTGGCAGGCTAATGCAGGTGGTCGGTATCGGCATATCAAGGATGGATACTTTGCGCCACTTGATCCCAACTTTGGCGGCTGTGGTCGTACATTGACTGATGCCATGGGCCACTATGAGTTTATGACCATACGCCCCGGTGCTTATCCCTGGCCTAATAGATGTAATGACTGGCGGCCCATGCACATTCATTTTTCAGTGTTTGGTCAGTCATTTGGTCAACGACTCATAACGCAGGCGTACTTTGAAGGTGATCCCTTGATTGAGCGTTGCCCCATAGCCGCCACAATCAAGTCGCGTAGCCATCTCGATCGCCTCGTCGCAACGCTTGATATGCAGAGCTCTCGAAGCATGGATTACCTAGCCTATAAATTCGATATTGTGTTGCGTGGGCATCGGCAAAGCATGTTCGAAAACAAGTTGGAGGGTATGTGACATGACTCAGTCGCTGGATACACTGCGGGAAACTCCCTCGCAAACAGCCGGCCCTTTTGTACATATTGGGTGTATTCCCACGTTTGCCGGAATTACCTCAATTTATCCTGAAGATATTGGATTGCGGGCAATAGAGGATGGTATCAGTGGAGAGCTCATTACTATAAAGGGTTCTATTTTCGATGGTACTGGCTGGGCGCTAAGAGATGCAATGGTTGAA
Organism: Granulosicoccus sp.; assembly: GCA_047634635.1. GTDB lineage: Bacteria > Pseudomonadota > Gammaproteobacteria > Granulosicoccales > Granulosicoccaceae > Granulosicoccus. The sequence goes on from JBLIIE010000077.1 coordinate 13,894, forward strand.
ACCTGGCAACCCGATGCACAAGGGAAATTTCCGGGGCAAGAGGGTTGTGATCCTAAGCTAAATGGTTTTTGCCGTTTCGCAGCAGATGCCACTTCCGGTGAGTTCACATTAAAAACAGTAAAGCCAGGGCCCGTGCCTACGCACGATGGTCGCATGCAAGCTCCCCATATCACTGTGTGGATAGTCGCCAGAGGTATCAACATAGGTTTACATACACGTATTTATTTTGAAGATGAATCGAATGATGATGACCCGTTATTAGCGCGTATCGAACAAAGACCACGGGTGAATACGCTGCTAGCAAAAGTGGAAGCAACGGGTGAATATCGATTCGATATTCGTCTGCAAGGTGTAGACGAAACCGTATTTCTGGATTTATAGATGGGCATTGGTGTGTTTGATCATCCATGGACATCAGGCTTGTTTGCTGATGAGGCCATGTTGGATGTTTGGTCTGCCGATCGAACACTTTCCTACATGTGCGCGTTTGAGAGTTCCTGGAGTAGGGCGTTGGGTGTGGCTGGTCTGGTGGATGCAGCAATTGCTGAAAAAGCAGCCTTGGCAATTGAATTCGCCAGTATAGACATGCCGTTGCTCAAATCTGGAATGGCTAGAGACGGTGTCCCGATTCCCTCACTGGTTCATCAATTGAAGGCTGTCACAGATGAGTGTGCCGTGCACGTTGGCGCGACCTCCCAGGACGTCATGGACACCTCTTTGGTTATGGTCCTTAGAGATACTTCTGATCTTATTGCGACACGCCTATCGTTGTTGATCGAAGCTTTGCACAATGTCGAAAAGCAATTTGGTGATCAAGCGTTAATGGGCAGGACGCGTATGCAGGCGGCAACATTAATCACAGTTAGAGATCGTTTATTGTCGTGGCGTCTGCCGTTGGAATCACATGAAGACCGGCTAGTTGAATGTCGAACCAGAGTGGAACGTGTACAGATTGGTGGAGCTTCAGGAGATCGTGCGGCTCTTGGCGATCACGCTGGCGTTATCGTGTCGCACGTTGCGAAGAGTTTAAACTTGACCTCTACCGATAAAGCCTGGCATGCCATGCGAGAGAGCATCGTCGACTATGCATCTTTTTTGTCTCTCGTGACGGGTAGCCTTGGCAAGCTGGGGCAAGATGTCGCATTGATGGCCCAGCAGGGTATCGATGACATAACAGTCAGTGGCTGTGGTGGTTCTTCTGCCATGGCGCATAAGCAGAATCCTGTCTTGGCTGAATTGTTGATTACCTTAGCTAGGTTCAATGCGGTACAAGTATCTGGTATGCATCAATCTTTAGTGCACGAACAGGAACGCTCTGGTGCAGCTTGGTCACTCGAGTGGATGCTTCTGCCGCAAATGGCACAGGCCACCGGAAGAGCGTTAAGTGCTGCGCTGGAATTAGTGAATAATATTCAATCCCTGGGTCACGAGCGCCCTGGCAGTGATAAAGAATAGATAACTGACTATGGATAAAACACTACAAACACTAAGCTTGGCCGTGGCGGATATTGCCGACGACTCTGTGCTTATGATTGGTGGTTTTGGCGGCTCTGGTGCGCCAATAGAATTGATTCATGCAGTGATTGACCGTTTTCGAGAAACTGGCAGCCCTAAGAATCTTACTATCGTTAATAACAATGCCGGCAATGGCAAGATCGGTATTGCGGCCATGCTTAAAGTGGGCATGGTTAAAAAAGTCATATGTTCATTTCCACGTACTGCAGATTCGCAAGCGTTTACCGAACGATACTTGGCGGGCGACGTTGAGCTTGAACTGGTTCCTCAAGGAACGCTGGCTGAACGAATTCGTGCAGCGGGTGCCGGCATACCCGCTTTTTTTACGCCCACTAGCTATGGCACCGAGTTGGCGGCAGGAAAACAGGTGCAGGAATTTGATGGCAAGTGCTATGTGCTAGAGCGTTGGCTAAAAGCTGATTTTGCCATCGTTAAGGCGGAGCTTGGAGATCGTGTGGGTAATCTTACTTACCGATTAGCAGCGCGCAATTTTAATCCACTAATGTGCACAGCCGCAACCAAAACCATTGCCCAGGTTAGCGCAATTGTTGAACCGGGTGAAATTGACCCTGAACAAGTAATCACCCCGGGACTGTTCGTTGATGGAATTGTTGAAGTGCCAGAACCACAACAGGAAGAAGCGATGATTCGTGCTGGTGAGGTGTACGCATGAGTTACACAAAACTCACTAACCAACAAATTGCCTGGCGAGCGGCTCAGGACATTCAAGACGGTGCGTATGTGAATTTGGGAATAGGCTTCCCTGAGATGGTTGCCCGATTTCAACCAGAAGGGCGTGAAGCAATATTTCATACTGAAAACGGTATTCTTGGGTTTGGTAAGGCACCGCCTGCCGGTGAAGAAGACTGGGATTTAATAAACGCTGGGAAAAAAGCCATTACGTTAAATCCGGGTGCAGCGTTGTTCCACCATGCTGATAGTTTCGCTATGGTGCGTGGTGGACATCTGGATGTAGCCATTCTGGGTGCCTACCAAATTGCACAAAATGGCGACCTGGCAAATTGGCGTGTGGGTAACAAAGGTGTGCCGGCTGTAGGTGGTGCTATGGATTTGGTGCACGGTGCGAAACAAGTCGCTGTTATTACTGACCATGTCACCAAAGATGGTAAACCCAAACTGGTTGAATCCTGCACATTCCCTTTAACAGGTGTTGGCTGTGTTACCCGCGTGTATAGCTCTTTAGCCGTTGTTGATATAAAAGACGGTCACTTCGTCCTTCTAGAAAAACTTAGCGATATTTCTATGGACGAATTACAGTCTTTAACAGGTGCGACACTGCATGTAGATGGTGATGTCGGCGAGATGAACGTTCCGGAGTTGGAATCATGAGAGATGTTTTTATCTGTGACTACGTGCGAACGCCTATCGGCCGATTTGGTGGTGCACTCTCCTCAGTTCGTCCCGATGATCTGGGTGCTATTCCCTTAAGGGCGCTAGCTGCACGCAATTTGTCGCTTGATCTTGAAGCGATTGATGAAGTGATTTTTGGTTGTGCAAATCAAGCAGGCGAAGACAATCGCAACGTTGCACGTATGTCTCTATTACTTGCAAGCTACCCCGAAAGTGTGCCGGGCGTGACGATGAATCGATTGTGTGGATCAGGTATGGATGCTGTGATTACTGCCGCGCGTGCAATAAAATCAGGTGAGCTGGACATGGTTGTAGCAGGTGGTGTCGAGAGTATGTCGCGAGCACCTTTCGTTATGCCCAAAGCGGATACAGCATTTTCACGTAATGCACAAATATTTGATACTACAATCGGATGGCGTTTTGTTAACCCTGTTTTGGAAAAACAATACGGTGTAGAGAGCATGCCGGAAACTGCTGAGAACGTTGCGACAGACTTTGCTATAAGTCGTGAAGATCAAGATGCTTTTGCACTTCGATCGCAAGAAAAGGCCGCTAAAGCTCAAGAGAATGGTCGTCTGGCGAGAGAAATAGTGTCGGTATCCATACCGCAAAGAAAGGCTGCCTCAAAAATTGTAGAAATCGACGAACATCCCAGGGAGACGACTCTGGAAGCTTTAGGTGGCTTGCGTACACCGTTTAGAGACGGTGGGTCTATAACTGCGGGTAATGCATCGGGTGTGAACGATGGTGCTGCGGCGCTAGTTCTTGCTAGCTACGACGCCGCGGTTAGAAACGGACTGACGCCAATTGCTAGAGTACTTGGCGGTGCTACCGCGGGTGTGGCACCACGTATTATGGGTTTTGGGCCTGCGCCTGCTTCACATAAGCTAATGGCTCGCTTGGGTCTTAGTGCTAAGGATTTTGATGTTATTGAATTGAATGAAGCATTTGCATCACAAGGCCTTGCAACTTTACGCGATCTCACTGTAGCTGATGACGATCCACGAGTTAATCCCAACGGAGGTGCTATTGCGCTAGGTCATCCACTGGGTATGTCTGGAGCTCGTATCGTCGGAACGGCTGCATTGGAGCTGAAACTTAATGGAGGCCGCCTAGCACTGGCGACCATGTGCATTGGGGTTGGGCAAGGAATCGCTGTAGCAATAGAGGCCGTTTAATCGTGGATATTAGATGTATAGCGAATCAAAGAACCACGTTCTGAACGTAGCGAGCAATTGCCGCCAGTGATTTGGTAGGCTCCTTGGCGACGACTACAAAACGTTGATTAGATAATCTGCAGATAGCGCTTCAAACTCGTCATGTCGGGCCAAGAGCAGTGATTCGCTTGCTGGTCTTATTGAGGGCATAAAACATAAGGCAAGCGGTTTGCTGTTAGGGTTTTTGTACGCCAACTGAACCAGTGGCTTGTTGTCATATCCCAGTTCTTGGGAACGAACAAAATTATAACCAAGCTTCGTGAAGTCTGGAATATGGGTTGTTAGCCCCGAGGGTACAGATAGTGTCGCTAATTGCATGTAAGCCTAGTCGCGGTCTGCCTTGATACTGCTAACGGTATTTTTCACATACAGAGACTGATAATCGGCTACCCGTTGTACTCAGACAATATCTGATGCCTCGGCTAAGCTGATATTGAGTTGAGTGCTCTTAAAAAACGTTGTGCTCTGTGTTAGCTTTGAAGTGGCAAAGCCCATAAGAAAACTCAAGCATATTGCACTGGCAACACCCACAATGCGCGATAGGTAGTTTCCAGATATTTGATTTCTACTGGGTGCGATGTGGGCTACCCGAGTCCATGTGTTGACTGCCTGCCCAACACTTTCTGGGATAGGTGGAGGAGAATGATTTGTGTAAGCTGCGGAATAAGAAAGCTTTGATGTGCTCATGGCATCGACTCATTGGCCTAGTTCAGCATCGGATGTCATCACAGCTATCATTTGGCTGGCAATGTCCTGATCCATATTCGATGAGCACTGCACATTAACCAACTGCAAAACTTGCCTCGAGCTTGATAGTGGTCTGATCTCTTTAGTGCTCTCAGGCAAGTTCGTTGCAATAAGTCCGCAGCATCGTTGTTATGACCCGTAAGTCGCCACGCAAAGCGCCACAACGTATCGAGTTCACTTTCTAAAAGTACGCCGACGTGTTCGAAATCTTGACTCACATAGACATAACACTCTGCATATTCATCTTATTCCCTGTAAATTGGAATCCTGCAGTGTCACTCGATGACAAATTTATAATGAAACAACTAGAGGACTAGTAAATACAATGTAGGTTGTTGGCTTGCCCTTCAGTGGTTTCATTAATACCAACCGATTTGAGTAAGTCAAACAAGTTGAGTATGGTCTCTTAATATGTGATGTAAATCGTTAAGTTACCGGAACAACCACTTATGAGTATTTGGACGGATAGTGTCGCAATTGTTACTGGTGGTGCCTCGGGATTGGGTAATGCTTCAGTTCGGGCCTTGTCTGAGCGAGGTATGAAGGTTGCAATTTTTGATCTAAACAAGGAATTAGGATTATCCGAAGCCGCTGAGATTGGAGCTAGCTACTATGCTGTTGATGTTTCTGATCCATCAAGCATTTCTATCGCGTTAGATCTGCTTGAAAAGGACCTGGGTACACCGAGAGTGCTGGTTAACTGCGCGGGCATTGGACCTGCTGCCAAAACCGTATCGAGAGGCCAGCCTCATGACCCAGCGATGTTTGCCAAAGTTATTCATATCAATCTACTGGGAACATTTTATTGTGCAAGTCAGGTAGCTGCGCGTATGGCAGCCGTTGAACCATTGGATGATGACGGTGCTAGAGGGGTTATTGTAAATACGTCCTCTGTTGCAGCCTACGAGGGACAAGTGGGACAAGTGGCTTATTCCACATCCAAAGGTGGCATTGTTGGAATGACGTTACCCATGGCTAGAGATCTTGCAGATAAGGGTATACGCGTTTGTGCAGTGGCTCCCGGGCTGTTTCTTACGCCGTTGCTTTCTGGGATGCCTCAAGAGGTTCAGGATTCGTTGGGTGGACAAGTCCCATTCCCGTCACGCCTGGGTAAGCCAGAGGAATATGCAAGCATGGTGTGTCATATTATTGACAACCCCATGCTTAATGGTGAGGTGATTCGTCTCGACGGCGCCATTCGGATGGCTCCTCGATAGGGTGATGCAATAAAAGTCGTGTTATGACATGAGGCGGGTTTTATCTATGGCTGCTTGTAAACCTGCTGAGATGTTGTCAGAGAGCGAAGATGCTTGCATGCTGCGAACCCCGGCGGTTGTGGTTCCGTTGTAGGCAATTATTTCCTGTACAACCTGATTGGGAGTTGTGTGGCCATTCGCCATCATCGTGCCGGCGCCCAGGAATAGTTGCTTCACCGCGCGGTTTGCCACGTCTTCGTCAATACCGTTATCGATCGCAAATTTTGAAACACAATCCGCGAAATAAGCGACGAAGCCTGGAACAGGACCTGTCATTGCTGTAAATAGTTCTATTTGAGATTCTACGTGCAGTTCATCGCTCTTTCCGCAGCCATTCAATAGTCGAGATACAATTTCACGATCTTCCAGCGTTATCCCCTTGCTAGCAACCCAGGGTGAGTACGCGAGGCAGAGCTGTGCAGCTGGGCTGCTCATTGCGCGAACGGCACGATGCGAGTGGGTGCCTTCCTGAAGTTGCTTTAGAGAGACGCCCGCCATCACTGAGATGATCAATTTGCCTTCGCAATTTAGCAAAAGAGATTTAAATTGATCTGGAGGTACGCAAAAAAAAATGACATCGCAAGCATCGGTCAGTAATTGGTTGTCCGAAGTTACCGTCGTATTCGGCCATGTATCAAACCCTGTCCTGTTGCCAGAGCGATTGGAAATCCACAAATCCTCTTCGCTAATGACCTTTTTGCTCAACAGAGCTTGAGACATTGCTCGTCCTAGCTCTCCAGAGCCACCGATAATGCCTATTTTTCGCTTCGAAATCGACATGTGTATTGGCCTTTACTTGATGAGAGGGGATCGCTATATAATGTACCGGCACGTTAACAAATACTCGGTCTTGAGTGAATGCATGTCAACGAGTACGACGGTGTCGATTTGAATCGACCACAGTGTGAGTTATCTAAGGTGTTAGCGAAAATACTATGCAGACTAAAGTGTCGCATCAGAATAACGATTCTGAACCTCCATTGGAAAAAAAACCTTCTTGGTATGGACGTGTGCCTATAACAATTACCCTGGCAGCTGCTATCGGTACGTTAGTGCTCACTACTGCGGTTGTTGTATTCGGTGTAGGTATTTGGGTTGCCAGAAAAAACACCTTCAATCTCCTGAGTGCCAATTCGCAGCAAGCCATCGAAGCTGATGTGAATCAGCTTGAAAAGCACCTTCGGCCTGCAGAATTTATGGCCGAGTTTATGGCTGAACGAATTGCTCGAGGTGATATCGATCCAACAAATCAAGACGATTTTGGCCATATGTTGGTTGGAGCACTTTCCGGTGCTTCTCAAGTTGAAGCGGTCATGTTCATTGATGCAGACCTCCAGTCGTTGGTTGCGGGTAGGGGGCCTTCTGAGGGGGAAATGAACCTGAATGAGGTAGATTATTCTCTTGACCCTGTGGTTCGCGAGAGTATTTTGAAAACTCAAGAGGGTCCGGTCTGGCTTCCGCCAATTTGGCGCGATGATTTTCAACGGGCCTATCTAAGCCGCGCGCACCCTGTAATCCGGGCGGGTCAATATCTAGGCGCTATCGTCGCTGTAGTCTCAGTTCAGAATTTGTCCGATTTCATCAGCGAGGGAAGTATTGACTCCACTGGTAATCGTTTCATTTTATACGGGCGTGAGCATGTTCTTGCTCATTGGCTAATGATGGATGGGTACCCGGATCTATCTAACGAGAATCCCATGCCAAGATTGGATGTTTTTGGTGATCCTGTCCTTGCCTCTATCTGGCAAGAGCGGGGACGCCATGAATTACCGCTTAAACTCCATAAAGGAGTTGATAGTCATCTTCTAGAACTCTTTGAGGACGAGTATGCCTTTCTTTACAAGACTCACCCTGGTTTCGGTGAGCAGCCCTTAATCGTGGGCACCTACTTTCAGGCAAGTGATTTTCCAGAGGAGTTCGAAAGATTTTTTGCAGCATTGATGGCGGGTTTGGTGGCGCTGTTTTTATCATTAGTTGCCGCAGTATTGTTAGGTCGGCGCATAGCGAGGCCAATCGTACAATTTTCTACTGCGGCAGCTCGCATACAAGATCTTGATGTCTCAAAGGTGGAAGAACTACCAGGAAGTGTGTTTCGTGAGTTAAACGATCAATCAATTGCCTTTAACGCCATGCTTCGCGCGTTGCGTTGGTTTGAGCAATACGTGCCCAGAAAAATTGTGGAACATTTGATCAGACATGGAGAAATCCAGGACAGCAATTCCGATGCTCAGGAAATTACTGTTCTGTTTACAGATGTGGTTGGTTTTTCAACCATTTCCGAGGATATGTCAGCACCTGAAGTCGCTGCATTCGTGAACCATCATTTTTCTATCGTTGTGGGGTGTATAGAGGTGGAGGGTGGGACTGTCGACAAATTCATGGGCGATGCGGTGATGGCATTTTGGGGTGGTCGCCCCGACGCGAATGACAGCAGCGCTCAGAAAGCCTGCCGCGCTGCATGTGCAATATCCAACGCGATCCAGGAAGACAACAAGCGGCGCCAGGGTCTGGGTTTGCCGATGGTAGGTATTAGAATTGGTATCCACACAGGGATGGCGACAGTTGGAAACATCGGCGCACCGGGTCGACTGAATTACACGGTTATTGGTGACACTGTGAACGTTGGTCAGCGACTCGAGCAGCTCGGCAAGGAGATCTATTCACAGGGTAATGAGATATCCATCCTGATTAGTGGTCCGACAGCACGGCATCTTGATTCCAGCTTTAACCCGGTGGCTGCAGGGAATCACAAGCTTAAGGGCCGTGCCGGGGAAATTGAAGTATTCAAGCTTGAGTAATATGAAAGTCTGGGTGTAAGAGAGATCAACATAGAGAGTTATCTGAAAACTGATCTCGATAGTCAGTCGGGGTCTTCCCTCGTGCCTTGTGAAATCGGCGAGTGAAATAGGATGGGTCGGTAAAGCCTAATCTGTACCCAACGTCTGCAACTTGCATTCGTGTAAATGCCAACAGGCGTGCTGCTTCAGTCATTCTGGCAGCTTCGATATAGGCAGACGTGCTCATACCGAGTGCCTGCCTACAGAGTCTTCCAAGATGGCTAGTGCTCACTGAGAGTGCTGTCGCGTAATCTGTCGGTCCCCAGCGATTTGCCAGGTTGGCTGTTATCAAGGTGTTCAATTGTTGAATACGAATACTTTGCGTTGAGTTCGATGTTGCATTGGTCTCATTAGCAGCCTCTGCGATTATTGCGAGAATGGTATGTGCCAGCCCTACGATGCATTGAGATCGGTAGATGCCTGTATCAGCGTAGCGCTGACTAAAGAGCCTAAGTAACGATGTTAAATCTTCAGGTGTCGCTCCTTTCACCACTTGTCCAAGACCTTGTAGTGCATCTTGTGAGATGGGTCCTATGCTGTTGACAACATCTAGTGGGAATGACAATACCGAGCCTTCCGTGTCCTGCGTAAACGCAAATGCATGGACAACTTGGGATGGGATGTAAAGATAAGAATTTTGGGAGACAGTTACGCTCTGTCCGTCAATTTGTGCATCTGCTTCTCCTGTCTCGATAAGAAAGAGCTGAGACATCTGACTATGTCTATGGGGTGAAATATTCCACCCGTGTTCTGAGGCGCGGTCACGTATACGTTCCCAGTGCAACACATCAGGAAATGCGGATGTCTCGCCGAATAGTTGGAAAACTGGTATGGAATCGATTTGTGTCATGCGCGATGAATACCAGTAATTGCTAGTAAAGTCTCTATAAAACGTCAGTGAAAGTGCATATTCTTGTTGTATTAATGCCAGTACATCGAAAAATACGTCAATGAAAACAGAAGTACTCATCATCGGTGGAGGTCCTTCGGGCTTGCTGCTGTCGCAGCTACTCAACAAAGCATCCGTCTCGACAGTGATTCTCGAGCGCACATCGCGTGAAAGAGTGCTATCACGCATTCGTGCAGGTGTTCTGGAATC
>JBLIIE010000078.1:0-23792 GCA_047634635.1 Granulosicoccus sp.
GGCAGATTTACTGATCTAGACTAACATTCGCAACCGAAAAATGGCTTTACCATCATCGGCAGCCGCTTTCAGCGCTGGATATCGTAATTCATCACGTAGGCAACCGTCCGCCAGGACGTCATTGGGGAAGGGGGCTCATGCTGAAGCAGGCCGACACCTAGATGTCCAGTGGATGCATTGCCTAACTATATATAGCGAATATTATTCAGATACTAATTCTGCCTCCAGGGGTTTATCCTTGGGGTAATGCTCATCAATTCATCTCTTCAGAATCTGCACCTGCTGCAGCTTTCGAAAAACTGAAATACACCTATCGTAGTTAGGAGAATCTGCATGATTAAATCGTTCAAATCGACCCTGTACGTGCTTTTAGGAAGCTCTCTGGTGCTTAGCAGTGCGATTGCCAGTAATCGCGTTCCTACCGACGTAAAACTGGCAGACGATCAGACGTTCACCTACCGGATATTGGATGAACACAGCTCTGTCGACCCGCAGGTGGTAGAGGATGTCACTGGGTCGGAAGTCGTGCGTGATTTGTTTGAAGGTCTGATGAACCAGGATAGTGAGGGCAATTTAATACCAGGCGTGGCCACTGCATACGATGTCAATGATGACAACACGGTTTACACCTTCAAACTTCGTGACAATGCCAAATGGTCTACCGGAGAGGCGGTAACCGCCAGTGACTTTGTTTACGCCTGGCAACGTGCTGTTGATCCTGAACTTGCGTCCCCCTATCAGTGGTTTATGGAACTCATGTCCATTGATAATGCTGCAGAGATAATCAAAGGCGACAAAACCAAGGAAGAGCTGGGAGTTAAAGCGATCGATGAACTGACTTTTGAGGTCACATTATCGGTACCGTTGCCATATTTTCCACAAATGACCACGCATTCGACCACGTTTCCAACGCCTCGTGCTGTGATTGAAGAGCATGGGGCAGAGTGGACTAAACCTGAAAATATTGTTTCTAACGGTGCATATGTACTAACTGAGCACTTACCGAATGAGCGTTCAACGCGGGAGCGTAATCCTCTTTACTGGGATAACGAGCACACCACCATCGACAAAACTATTGCTCTGGTCATAAACGATGAGAACGTTGCATTGACAAGGTTTCTGGCTGGGGAGCTTGACCGCACAGAAGTCCCAGCAGGACAATTCCCACGACTACAAAAGGAGTTTCCGGGTGTTGCCATAAGTTTTCCACGCCTATGTAACTACTACTATACATTCAATCTCAGTGAATCTGGTCCGGAAGCGTTCAAGGACATCCGCGTAAGAATGGCACTAGCTCTAGCGGTCGACAGAAAAATTATTAGTGAAAAAGTGATGGCAGGTGGTCAGCCGGAAGCCTATACATTCACGCCAGCAGCGGTGGCAAATTTCACCCCGCCAACTACTGAAATGGCATCCATGAGTCAGGCTGATCGGGATGCTAAAGCGAAAGAGCTTCTGGCGGATGCTGGCTATAGTAAAGACAACCCGCTGGCTTTTGACATGATGTACAACACATCCGAAGGGCACAAAAAAGTAGCGGTGGCCATGAGCCAGATGTGGAAACAGAAGCTGGGCGTTCAGGTCAATTTAGCCAACATGGAATGGAAAGTTTTTCTGGAAACCCGAGGAAATCAGGACTTCCAGCTTGCTCGCGGTGCATGGTGTGGTGACTACAATGAAGCTTCCACATTCCTGGATTTACTGGATAGCGATTCTGGTTACAACGATGGTAAGTACAACAATGAAAAATTGGATTCTTTACTTGACCAAGCCAAGAGCAGTGCTAATGCATCAGATATCTATACACAAATAGAAGAATTGATCGCGGCAGATATGCCGGTTATTCCGATTTATCATTACGCGGGTGTCTACATGATGGATAGCGATGTCGGTAACTGGCCTGTTAGCAACGTCGAGCAGCGCTGGTATTCAAGAAACTTGTATAAAATCGCTGAATAAACTAAAAATATGATCGCCCCGAATCCTCTCGGGGTGGATCGTGTCTAACGGCAATGATTATTTATACCTTCAAGCGCTTATTGATCGCCATTCCCACGATTCTGGTGCTTGTGATTGTGTGCTTTTTTCTCATGCACGCAGCGCCGGGTGGACCGTTCACATCGGAAAGACCACTTCCTGCTGTGGTGCTGGCGAATATCGAAGCACGATACGGGCTAGATCAGCCGTTGTGGAAACAGCTGTGGGACTACATTACCAACATTGTATTTCACTTCGATTTTGGTCCGTCGTTCAAGTACAAGGATCGAGATGTCAACGATATCATCGCACAAGGGTTTCCTATTTCGTTAACCTATGGCTTTCTGTCCTTTCTGGCGGCAGGCATTGTTGGTGTCTCATTGGGTATCGCTGCTGCGATCAGGCACAACACCTGGGTTGACTATCTCGCTGTCAGTTTGGGCATTGCTGCACAGGCGCTGCCCAATTTCATTATGGGCCCAATTCTAATACTTACTTTTACGCTCTGGTTAGGGCTTTTACCCGGGGGTGGTTGGAACGGTGGCCAATGGCAGTATTTGATTATGCCTGTGATAGCTTTGTCTACCTCCTACATGGGCTCTATCGCTCGAATCACACGATCATCAATGTTAGAGGTAATGAATTCGAATTTCATTCGCACCGCACGGGCGAAGGGATTACCTGAGAGGGCCATTATCTGGAGACATGCACTTAAACCAACACTGCTACCTGTTATTTCATATTTAGGGCCGGTGTTTGTGTATGTGCTTACAGGCTCGGTGTTTGTTGATATGTACTTCTCCACAGGCGGGCTAGGTCAGTCTTACGTGAATTCGGCATTAACGAGGGACTACGCTGTTCTGCTGGGTGTGACAATCCTTTACGGAGCTCTGACAGTGATAGTCAATCTTATAACCGACCTTGCTTACGCCTGGTTCGATCCAAAAATTAGGTACTGATTATTTTCGGTCGCTCACAAAAAAGTGAAGCACTGGCTTCTGAGGTAGTCGATTATACAGCTGTGCGTGGCCGCTCATTAATGAGCGACGCAACGAATCGTTTCCTTCGCAACAGGGCTGCTATTGCTTGCATGATTGTGCTTGCGTGTATCGTTTTATTTATCCTCATTGGTCCCCAGTTTGCTCATTGGAGTCACGAAGAAATCGATTGGAATGCGTTAGGTAATATCCAGACCTTGGGTGCACCTTCCACTGAGTCTGGGCATTATTTTGGTACGGACGATTTGGGCAGAGACCTGTACGCCAGAACAATTCAGGCTACTAGCACCTCATTGCTGGTGGGTTTAATTGGTGCTTCTATGGCCTTAGTGTTAGGTACTGCCTGGGGCGTAATTGCAGGCTATGTCGGTGGACGGGTAGATGAAATCATGATGCGTATCGTTGATGTTCTCCTTGCGATACCAGCCACGCTTGCCATTATTCTCATTCTCATCATAGCGGGTAGATCTTTTGTCACTCTGTTTATTGCATTGGGGGCTGTCTCCTGGTTGACAATGGCGCGAATAGTACGGGCTCAAACACTTGCGCTTAAAAATCGTGAATTTATCGAGGCGGCCCGAGCAGGCGGTGTATCCGAGAGCATGATCATCGTAAGACATATTCTTCCTAATCTCATTGGTGTGGTGATCGTATACGCATCTCTGTTAGTTCCGGAAATGATTCTTGCTGAAAGCTTTATCTCATTTTTAGGACTAGGTATTTCAGAGCCCTATACGTCGCTAGGGGCGTTGATAGCACAGGGTGCCGGTACCATGGCTTATGGCACACTGTGGCAGATAGCGTATCCCTTGTTTTTTTATGTTGCAATTATTCTGACCATGTTCTTTATTGGTGACGGTCTACGCGACGCACTCGATCCCAAGGACCGTTGAGATGGACTTGCTCTCTGTCAGGGATTTGAAAGTATCATTCGAGACTGCTGATGGCAGTATCGATGCGGTACGTGGCGTGTCTTTCGAGATTTCAGCAGGCGAGTGTTTAGGCGTTGTAGGAGAGTCAGGCTCTGGCAAAAGTCAGTCATTTCTGGCGGCAATGGGTCTATTGGCAGGCAATGGGGTGGCTGCAGGATCAGTGGAACTAGAAGGAAAAGAGATTCTCAATCTGCCACCGCGTGAATTGAATAAAATTCGTGGTGATGAAGTCGGAATGATTTTCCAGGACCCACTTACAGCGCTAACACCACATTTGCGGATTGGCCAGCAAATGGCTGAAGTGCTGCACGAGCACCGTAACACCAAAGGTGCTGATGCTCAGGCTCAGTGTTTGGCTTGGCTGAATCGTGTTCAAATTGCGGATGCGGCAAGGCGGCTTTCTCAGTATCCACATGAGCTATCAGGCGGTATGCGACAACGAGTTATGATTGCCATGGCGATGCTGTGTGAGCCTAAACTTCTCATTGCAGATGAGCCTACAACCGCGTTGGATGTCACCGTACAGGCCGAGGTCCTTGATCTGATCGCACAGCTGCAAGTTGAGCAGGGCATGGCGGTTGCATTGATCACGCATGACATGGGAGTGGTTGCACGAATGTGCGATCGTGTTCATGTCATGCGCTTAGGAGAATTTGTAGAGCAGGGTACGGTCGAGAATGTATTTGCCAAGCCTCAACACGACTACACGCGTCAATTGCTACGGGCCATGCCCAGGATCGATAGCGACACGACTCGTACATTCAATGTGCATTCAAAAACGCTCTTGAAGATAGACGACATCAAGGTACACTTTCCAGTTAATACAGGTCATTGGATTTTCGGACGTAAGGTTCCACTACGCGCAGTGGATGGAATTACTTTTTCGCTTCACGAAGGTGAAACGCTGGGTATCGTGGGTGAATCTGGTTGTGGAAAATCAACGCTTGCCCGCGCGATACTCAGATTGATAGAGCCTACACATGGAAATGTCAGTTGGTTAGGCAATAACCTTACATCGCTGGATAGAAAAGCGATGATAAAAGCGCGAAAGGATTTACAAATAGTATTCCAGGACCCACTGGCAAGCTTGGATCCGAGAATGACCATCGCCAGTTCCATTGCAGAGCCCTTGCAAACATTCAGGCCGGATCTGACTCATCGTGAACGTCGGGAGGCGGTCAGAGAAATGATGACACGCGTGGGACTGGATGTGTCCATGATCAATAGATACCCGCATGAGTTATCCGGTGGGCAGAATCAACGCGTGGGTATTGCACGGGCCATGATTAATAGACCCAAACTGATTATTTGTGATGAAGCGGTCTCCGCGTTGGATGTATCTATTCAAGCTCAAATTCTTGAGTTATTGAAAAATCTTCAAGCTGAATTCGGTATGTCTCTGCTGTTTATTTCGCACGATTTATCCGTAGTGCGGGAGGTGTCTGATCGCATTATGGTGATCTATCTGGGCCGCATTGTTGAAATGGCTGCTAGTGGATCCATATGTACACACCCTCGTCATCCTTATACTCAAGCACTCATTTCTGCTGTGCCTATTCCTGACCCGGTCCTGGAGCGGCAACGAAAACGCATTCGGCTGCGCGGGGAACTACCTTCACCAATGGATCCAAGGGCGGCCTTACGTTTTATGCCTAGTAAGCTTGAAGCAGGCTGTGTAGGTTATATTCCGCAGCTCATTGAAGAGGCACCAGGGCACTTTGTCGCAGAACATGATGCGCCAGAGGCTAAATTTGCTAGTCAAAGTGACAATTTAATCTGAACATGGCCATCGCGTACTCTGCTTTCATACATTTTTAGCGCCCGAGTGGCTGGTGCCGCTTTGGCCATGCCTGTTCGGGCATCGAACAACCCTTGATGCAACGGGCACTCTATATTTTTACCGTCAAAATAGCCGTCGCATAGATTAGCACCAGCGTGAGTACAGCGTGCGTCACTTACGAACACACCATCCTTAGTATCGTAGACAGCTAGCGTGAGCTTGTCGTGATTCACCTGAGTGACGTCTTCGATTTCAAGTTCACTGAGTGCAATTATGGAGTGCCAGCTCTCTTTCATAAGCAATCTGCATTTACATTTTGATAGCTAATCACGCTACTCAGGCACTATCACTTCTAGGGGATTTACCAATTAGTTGGGACACTATGTCAACATGCGCGCCAAAGTAGCCTTGTTTTTCTGTGTAAATATAACCTTCAAGTTTTTCACTCAACGCCGGTAGAGCATGAAACGGGACTGACGATGCATAGTGATGCTCGGCGTGGTAGTTCATGTTCCAGCACAAGAAGCGCCAGGGTAGGGCAACTCTGTTTGAACGGGTATTGGTTTTCATATCTGTTACTGTTGGTCGCCCTACATGTTCTGTCATGCGTATTGCGCGCATTACAGGCTCACCGAGTACGACAGGGAGAAACCAGAACCATAATACTTCCCAGAACTGGAAGAGCGCGGTGACAAGAATAACAATGGCGTAAAATGCGGCCATGAATCGTGCTTCCCAGATCACTGTCTTCCACTCTTGACGAGGAACAAAACTCTTGTCGTTGGCTGTAAGACGCCCTAAGCAATGGCGCCAGAGCTCACTGAATTTCGACTGCCAATAGGGGTAGGATGAGATGTACAACAAATATCCAAGTAGTGATTTCGGCAGTTCTATCATCTCTGTATCTTTGCCAATGATTTGTGTGAACGTGTGATGATCACAATGCTCATAGCGAAAAAAGCGATTGGGAAGCATGATCACCAATCCGCAAATGTTGCCAACCCAATCATTCAACCATCGGGTTTTGAAAGCCGTGTAGTGGCAACATTCGTGCTGTAGCGAGAAGTGATGAACCAGAACGATGCCGTGGATAAGCATCGCTGGTACTAAATACCAGTGACCTATCGATATCCACACGACAGTAGTCGTGACTCCCAGTACGCAAAACCACAGTAACAAATGCAGCAGAGCTGGCTTGTTACTTCGCTGCATGAGTGCCTTCAGCTCTTGTCGAGTCAGAGCACCTTCCTGCAAGGCCTGGGTAATGGGCGTGAGTACTATTGCATTCATTCTAAACTTCGTGCCAATAGTGTTTTTGAGTTCAATTGCATAGCCAAAGCTTTTAAGTTAAAGGCTGTGATAGACGGGCAATGTTAAGAGTGGGCGACATTGCTGTTTTCAAGCTTGCGGAACAACATGGACAGGGTAAAGCAGATAATAAAGTAGAACAGAGCTGTCGTTAACCAGGCTTCGAAAATGGCACGTGTCGAGGCAACAAGCTCGACGGTTTTAAACGTGAGTTCCTGTACCGATATCAAAGAAATTATGGAGCTGTCCTTGATCAGCGAAATAAACTGATTAGCCAACGGTGGAACTACTTTTTTGAGCGCCTGCGGTAGAACAATAAATCGCATTTGATCAAATTTCCCCATGCCAATGGACTGCGCAGCCTCATGCTGGCCTTTGTTGATTGATTGAATTCCTGCCCGAATAATTTCACCAACAAAAGCACTTTCGAAAAGCGCTAAGACAATGACACCTGACACCAGCTGAGGGAATCGGCGCATATCACCGAAAAAGAACTCCCACATTTCTTTGTCTTCCCGTCGAGCAATACCGCGAGCCCAGCCCTCTATATTGAAGGCACTTACAAGCTGCTCTGATAGAAAGAAGTAGAATATAAATATTACGACAACGGGCGGAATATTGCGCAAAACCTCCAGGTAGGTTCTGGCAAGCATGCGGACAGCTAAGTTTTTTGAACATCGCGCTATTCCAAGAACAACGCCAAGAATTACAGCAAGTATGCTTGCGTAGATGCTGACTCTAATGGTGGTAATGACTCCTTGAAGCAGGAGATTGGCTACCCAGGACTGTTTATCAGCATCCCAGCGAATAATGTAATTCGGGATTATTTCCCATCGCCATTTGTAGTTAAGTGCACCGTCTATGCGATACCAGACTATGGCAACGATAGCGATTAGTACAGCTAACAGAACTAGGTCTAGCCACTGAAATTTCTTGTTATAGATTCTCACAGGCTACTTGATTTTCAGCCGCGAAGGCGCGTGCTTTGGCAGGTTCATGAAAAACCTGCCAAAGCGCACAAACTCTGGTTTTTTACCAAGAGTGTCACGAAAAATGAATCTGTTACTCAGGAACCATGCCTGACCAGGCATTGCTGCGGAACCAATAATTGTGTTTCTCTTTCAACCAACCATTACGGGTGTGAGTGTTAATCCAGTTGTTGAAGTAATTAAGAGCATCAGCATCACCTTTTCTTAGTCCAAAGGCTTCTCCAGTGGCTGAGAAAGCAGTATCGAAAGGCACATTTAATACTTCGGGGTAGCGTCTAGCTTCAGACGATGGCGTTGGCTCGGATGCCATAGTGGCGTGTGCCTTGCCATTTAGCACTTCCTGAGTAGATGCTCCGTCTTCGTCAAACAGCAGCAGTTGGGCTTCTGGAAACATCTGAGGGATAATTGCAGCGGGAGTTGCCCCACGACGTGCAGCAAAAATCACATCAGAACTGTTGTAGTCTTCCATACGTGTAAAGTCAGCTGTCATCTTGGTGTTGGCTAGGATGGTCACGCCTGAATACGCGTATGGATTGGTAAAGTTGATAGTCAAGTTACGTTGAGCGGTAGTAGTCATTCCGCTGATGATGACATCGAACTTGCCACCCACGAGTGATGGAATAATACCGTCCCAAGCTGTTGGGATGAATTCTGCTTCCACGCCCATATCGTCTGCCAGCTTTTGACCGACATCAAGCTCAAAACCGATTAACTCACCTTTCTTGTCGCGCATCGACCAAGGTTTGAAAACAGACAAGCCAATTTTGATGGCTCCACGTTTCTTAATGTCCTCAATCACGCTTTCTGATGACAATGCTTTGCTTGCTTGTTGCGCCATTGCCGGGGCTGCAAATGTCGCAGCCAATAGCAGAGCGGCAGTAACGCCAAGGCGTTTTCTTATACTCAAGGTAGATCTCCTTTTAAGTTGAAGCCACAAAATAATATGCTACTCAGTTACAGCAAAATGTCTTTCGACGTATGAAATGCCAATCGACAAAATTAGTGTCACGATTAAATATACAACGGCAATCGTAAACCAGATCTCAAAACTCATATAGGTGTCGGAAATAATATTTCTTCCGATTGTGGTTAGTTCTGCAACTGCGATGACGCTGACAATGGCAGAACTTTTAATCATATTAACCGCTTCACCGGTTAGAGGTGGGAGCATAAACCGGATGGATTGCGGCAGAATTATGAACCGGTACACTTGCCCAGTGGACATGCCAATTGACTTAGCTCCATCCCATTGACCCAGCGGCACGGCTTTGATTCCTGCTCTGAGTATTTCCGAAATCATAGCTCCGTGATACACACCCAAGCACAGGATGCTCGCTACATATCGATCCAAGTCGAATATGGGGCCCATCACATAGTAGAACAAATACAACAGAACCAATAACGGCGTGTTTCTGACTATTTCCAAAAACACGATGGATACAGCCCGTCCGACAATCAAATCAGATAGTCGCAGCAGTGCAATCACTAATCCCAGAACAAGAGAGAGCAGAAAAGCCGACAGAGACAATTCAACGGTTTTTACCAAACCTACTGCTATTTCTCCAAACTGAAAACCATCATCAGTGAATGTATAGAAATATTGTGGAATCCGATACCACTGCCAGTTGTAGCCCATTGCTTGGGCTCCGTTGTGTGCGGACGAGATTATAAACCCGATGACAACGACGTAAATGACAAGGCATACGGGCGTGGATTCAAAAAACCGTGATAGCGCTGGAGCTTGCGGTTTAACGTAAATGTTGTCTTGATTAACCAAAGCTCAATGAACCAAAATCTGCTTTAAAAAGGATTTACAGCGCTCTGTTTCAGGGTTTGTAAAAAATCGCTCTGGTGGCGCAGTTTCGATAATTTCACCTTCATCCATGAAGACCATGGTATCCGCTACTTTGCGTGCGAATCCCATTTCATGAGTGACACAGACCATTGTCATACCTCCTGATTCAGCTAAGTCCACCATCACCTCTAATACCTCGTTGATCATCTCTGGGTCTAGCGCAGATGTGGGCTCATCGAACAGCATAATTCTGGTTTCCATGCAAAGTGAGCGAGCAATGGCAACACGCTGTTGTTGTCCGCCTGACAACTGGCTTGGGAACTTATCGGCTTGTTCGGGAATATGAACGCGTTCCAGGTATTTTCGAGCGGCAGTTTCTGCTTCTGTTTTAGATTTTTTTCTTACACGGATGGGGCCAATAGTGAGGTTTTCTAAAACAGTGAGGTGGGGAAATAGATTGAACTGTTGGAAAACCATCCCGACTTCTTGACGAAGCTTACGGATGTCTTTCGATCCTTCGAAGACTTCGATGCCGTCTACAACCATTTTGCCAGCATCGTGATTCTCAAGCCCATTCATACAACGAATCAAGGTTGATTTTCCGGAGCCAGACGGACCGCAGATGACAACACGTTCGCCTTGATTGACTGTCAGGTTGATATTCTTAAGTGCTTGGAACTTGCCGTAGAATTTATCCAGATTTGTGGCTTCAATCATTGTTGCATTTGTGCTCATGAAGTGGTGATAGCATAACAGCTAATCGTAGTAATCATTTTTTATCACTAACAGGCCGTAGAGTTGTAGTCATATGACTTAAATAAAACTGTTCACTTTTTTGAAGTAGTAATGTATGACCTTAAATATCTAGGGGTTATTACTCTCGTTTTTGGTCGATCTGGAAGTCTTTGACGTATACATTCTGCCGAAGTGGTCTAGGATCAGCGTCTGGGGTGTGATGCCGCGGGGTAAACTGAATATCGCAAGACTGATGAAACACAAAAAGAGCAGCCGGATCGAGTTACCATCGTTGAGTGCCGAGCAGCGCGAGGCACAGCATATTGCTCTTTACGGACGCATTGTAGCCTTGATCGCAATTGCAGTCCTTGTGACACCATTAGTACCGTGGCCCGGTCCCCTATACATTTACTTTGTGCTCTTGCTCTTCGCCTTTTTAGGCTGGGGCGGGTGGTTGGCTGAGAACGCACAGCGCAGTAAATCGTGGTTTCAGTATGGATTTGTCACAGCTGATTTCGCATTGATGTCGTTCGTTTTGTTGTATCCAAACCCACTTTTACCACTCGATTACCCTCCGCAATTTATATTGCGCTACGGTAACTTCATCTTCTTTTTCGTCTTACTGGCAGGCTTAACGTATGCCTACAGGCCTGGCCTGGTGTTGTGGGGTGGCTTGTCAGCTGCTGCCTGTTGGACGGTCGGTATCCTCTGGCTTCTAAGGTTGCCGGATACAGTCCATCTGCCCTCAGAAGGGGTAAGTTTGGAGAGTATGCTGAGCGCATTTGCAGATCCTATGTACATTGATTTGGGCATTAGGGTTCAGGAGGTTGGAGTGTTGCTCATCGTTGCCGGTCTGCTAGCTCTGGCGGTAATGCGGTCTCGAACCGTGGCGATCCGTCAAGCCAATCTGGCTCGTGAAAAAGCAAATTTGGCCCGTTACTTTCCTGATAAGACTGCTGAGCTTTTAGCTGGAAAAACCAATCCTTTCTCTCAACCTAGAGAGCATGATTGTGCAATCATTTTTGCAGATCTTGTTGCATTTACCACTTGGTCTCAACAACACACTCCAGCACAGACAATAGCTCTGTTAAGAGAAGTTCATGGCATACTTGCTAAAATTATTTTCAAGAACAACGGTACTCTGGATAAATTCATGGGTGATGGGCTCATGGCAACTTTCGGCACGCCAGAACCAACAGAGATCGATGCGTCCAATGCTCTGATTGCATCTGTAGACATGGTCGAGGCGTTCGAGGTGTGGAAACAATCGAACTCCTTGCCAGATATTAGTGAATTGAGCCTGGCTATCGGGGGTCATTATGGGAATGTCGTTATTGGCGACATTGGTAGTGAAGAGAGGTTAGAGTTTGCAGTGTTGGGTGATGCAGTTAATGTAGCAAGTCGTCTGGAGTCTGCTACCCGGCAGATGGGCTGCAGATGTTTGATCAGCAGTGATTTAATGGCGGCGGCAGAATACACAGGGGCTATTGATGTCTCTGCGCAACGGCTTCAGTTTGAACCACACCCACCTATATCGCTACGTGGAAGGAGTGGTGAAACGTCGGTTTTTATTTTGCGTTGATCGAGTGCTCGTATGCGCGGTATGTCAATAACTTCTCATGTTTGAATACGACGTCTTGTACGCACCTTGATCGGTGGCGGGTGAGCGAATTGATCAGTTTTTGTTAATAAGCATTAAGTGAATTGACAGTGCTCTGGGGTTTGTGTTCTCTTTACGAGCACACCAAATCACAAGAGGGAATGTACGTATCTAACATGGCAGGGGGTTCTGGCACCGTGGGAGCCGCTGCTCTTTCACAGCAAAACCTGATGGCTATCAAATGGGCTATTGGTCCATCACTGTGGCAACGATCCAGCCACAAATTAAAGATATCCCCTATGGCTTGGACAGCTGGACACCTATTTGCTCTATCGCAGCGTCGCCGACTATCTTGTTTACAAACGCAAACAGCCCGTTTGAAACCGTTGAAGATGTGATTACTGCCGTCAAGGCAAAACCTGGTAAATATGTGTTTGGATCTTCTGGCCTTGGTGCCATGACTCACCTGACAACTGTCGCTGCCTTTGCTGGTCTGGGTGTTCTCGATGATCTGAAACACCTACCATTCCAAGGCTCAGGTCCAGCACTTCAGGCAATGGCCGCTGAAACCATTGAGTTCTTCGGTGATACCGAAATACTCATGAAAAAGGGCGACTTTCGCCCGTTAATGGTATTCAACGACGAGCGTCTGGCTAACTTTCCTGATGTGCCCACTGCGGCAGAAGCTGGCATTGCTGCTCCCCTGAATGAGCTTTACCTGTGGGGTGGTTTGTTTGCACCAGCAGGCGTAGATCCGGCTGTAGCCATGCAACTGAGTAGCGCTTGCGAAAAAGCTGTTGAATCTGACGGTTTTAAGGAGTTTGCTGCTAATACCAACACGGTTATTAACGATCAGAATGCCGCTGATTTTGATGTGTTCTACCGGGCTCAGTTTGAGGCTAATTCGGCTATTATTGATGCAGCAGGTCTGTAGCATTACTATATCCAGCTTGTCTGTTGGGGCAAGCTGGTACTTCAAATGAAAAATCTCTTCAGAGAACGTACCGCGGTGTCGACAGTTTTGCTACTGCTCGGCATTGGTTTGTTGTTGCATACCTATACTTTGGGGTTCGCAGACTTGGGAGGAGCGTTCAGTTCAGTGTTTTTTCCACGAATCATACTAGCCGCTTGGATTGGTTTGTCCGTGCTTTCACTGGTTTTAGATGTGATCGAATCTCAAAAAAAAGCACAGGCAAAATGGCTTCCGGTTCTGATAATCGGCACCTCCCTGTTTCTATATATCCAGTTGTTGCCAGCTATCGGTTTCTTCGCAAGCTCTGCTTTACTCTGCGTGGTCGTATTGTTGTCCACGGGGCAAAGAAGGGTGTTTGACATTGTACTTTTTTCCACAGCTATACCTGGTGCGCTAGTAGGTCTGTTCAACCACCTGTTGGTCATGCCCCTACCAGTGTCTCCATTTTTCTGGTGGATCTGATTTCAGACCCCAGCGTTAACTTCCTCCCCCCGTTTTAATTAACCAGGCACCTGAGAACAAAGCATGCTCAGTTCACGTCCTGAAGCACTTGACCTGCTATTTACCGCCCAAAGTCTGGCAGTGTTGGTACTTGGCACGATGCTGGGCATCATTATGGGTGCGTTGCCTGGTATTGGATCTACCGTGGCGGTTGCAATGATATTGCCGTTCACGTTGAGCATGGAACAAGCACCCGCTATTCTGCTTTTAATCGCCATCTATGCTGGCTCTGTTTATGGTGGGTCTGTATCTGCCATTCTAATTTACACCCCTGGGACTCCGCAAAGCGCGGCAACCTGCCTAGACGGTCACCCTATGGCCCAACGTGGTGAAGCTGGTAAGGCTCTGGGTTGGGCCACTATTGCATCAATTGTTGGTGGGCTTACTTCTGCGTTGTTGCTTATGTTCGCAGCACCACAACTGGCAGCTTTTGCACTTAACTTCGGGCCCATTGAAACCTTCGCCCTGGTTTTTCTAGGTCTTACCTGCATTGTGTCAGTCTCTGAAGGTTCGCTTACCAAGGGCCTGCTCATGACGTGGGTTAGTAGTCTCTAAAGGTGACTGCTTTACGCTTGCTTGCTTGCTCTGATACTGTTC
The DNA here is from genome assembly GCA_047634635.1 of Granulosicoccus sp. Lineage (GTDB taxonomy): Bacteria > Pseudomonadota > Gammaproteobacteria > Granulosicoccales > Granulosicoccaceae > Granulosicoccus. The sequence goes on from JBLIIE010000078.1 coordinate 14,186, forward strand.
CCATATTCTAGAATGTCGATGCAAAATTGGGCGCAATATCGGTGACCATGCCATACAGCCAGAAGAGCATACTGTTTCTTAACGTGGGCCATTTTCTGGACCACTACTTCATGCTGATATTCGCAACGGCAGCCGCTTTGCGATTAACCACTGAGTGGGGCATGAGCTACTCAGAACTCATTCCGTACGCAACCCCCGGCTTCATCGCTTTTGGAGTCTGTGCCATTCCCGCAGGTTGGCTCGCGGACAAATGGAGTAGGCAAGGCATGATGCTGATATTTTTTATAGGCATTGGCCTGAGTTCAATATTAACCGGAATGGTCAATACACCAGTTCAGATTTCAATAAGTCTCACGGCCATTGGAATTTTCGCTGCCATCTACCATCCAGTCGGCCTTGCAATGGTTGTTCAAGGTCGTCAGAAAATGGGAATCCCCTTAGCGGTAAATGGTGTCTTTGGCAATATGGGTGTGGCCTGTGCTGCGCTACTTTCAGGATTCTTAATCGACGCTAGTGGGTGGCGAAGTGCGTTTATTGTTTCAGGTGTTGCATCGGTTTTTATTGGAGTGGTCTATCTGTTTTTTATTCGCTCGGAGCCAATGGTCAATATCGATACAGTCGGTGAAGAGAGCAAAGCTACAAAAGAGATATCAGCAGATTTCCCCAAGAACCTTGTGGTCAGAGTATTTGGTGTTATATTTTTGACCACGGCAATAGGAGGCTTGATTTTTCAGAGCACCACATTTGCATTACCCAAAGTCTTTGAAGAACGACTGGGACTGTTTGCCGATACAGCGACGCTGGTTGGTTGGTATACGTTTCTCGTATTTTCTGTCGCAGCCTTTGCACAGCTTGTGGTTGGCTACCTCATCGATAAATTCCCAGTGCGCACAGTATTTGCCAGTGTCGCTATTATGCAGGCTGTGTTTTTTCTGCTGATGATGCAGCTTAGTGGGGTGGCTGCCCTTATTATTGCTACTGGCTTCATGTTGTTCGTGTTTGGTCAAATCCCTATCAATGATGTATTGGTGGGGAGAATGGTGCGCAGTGAGTGGAGAAGTCGTGCCTATGGGATCCGCTATGTCGTGACTTTTTCAGTTATGGCATCTGCTGTTCCTTTCATTGCCTTGGTGCATGGCACATGGGGTTTTTCAGCCCTATTTGGTGTGCTTGGGGTGGCAGCCTCGTTCATATTTATTGCAGCTTTGATGTTACCGGCGTTCGAGCAAAGGGAACATTCTTCAGCTTGAGGCTTAATCCTTCGCTAAACCCAGATCAACAAGCTGACAATTATGCGCCTCTAAGTGAGGTATGCAAATCCTAGCGCACCGGTGTGCCTCATCACTTCTACCGTCGTAGGCAATAGCACGTTGGGCCCATTGCAACGCATCTGACAAATCTGTATCCGAGTCAGTATTGGCTGCGCTCAAATGAGTAGCGCCATAAATGCGTGACAGTAGCGAACAAGGTGACGCCATGGCGGGATCTGCGTGAAATGACCGACACAGAATCAAAGCGGCTTAGCGCCGTAATGATGTCCTCAACGAGCCCATCAGCCAGAAACTCCTGAGCTGGATCAGGTGATAGATTGTCGAACGGCAACACCGCAATCGCTGGTTTGTCACGTTGAGGATGCAGGGAGCGGTACTCTATGGCCGTAATTTTCGGACCGCGAGTCCACACACGAACAGGTTCAGTGATGTTCTTAAGCACCTGATGGCCGGCGTCGTCGAAAAAAGGTGCAAATGTCCCATCTAGGCTGTGGACCACACGGCGTCAGAGATGGCGAGGCCTCAGGGGCTGTGATTGCCTCAAGCCGGGCGGCAACGTTTACGCCATCACCAAAGATGTCTTCATCCTTGTGGGTAACATCACCAATATGAATGCCAATACGGATTTTGATAGTCTCGTGAGCAACAAGTCTGTCCTGTATCGCCATGCCACACTTCACTGTGTCAACAGCACTACCAAACTCCACCAGCCATCCGTCACCCATACTTTTGATGACTGTTCCGTGATGATCTGTGACAAGTTCACCAAACAACTCAGAGCGTATAGAGCGAAGCGCAACAAGGGTTTGATTCTGATCATCGGCCATCATCCTGGAGTAGCCCACGATATCCGCTGCGGGAATTGCGACTAGCCGTTGCTGCACAAGATTCACCCTATTCAGGAAATAGACAATGACCTGAACACCATACGCGGATTACCTGTGTTCGCAATACGGTCAGGCGGCGTCAATCCGATGGAACCACTGGGTATTGATTCAGCTTGAATGCTTGGCTGTCAGAGCCCACAAACCAGCTGCCGAGAGTAGGGAGCCACCAGCCAGATTGAAACGTTTGCGCGCACGTGTTGATGAGAGCATACGCCGTGCACTCCCCGCAAATATTGCATACCCTGAAGCATTCAATGTTGCTAGAGCGACAAATGTCAGAGAAAGAATCCACAGCTGAAGGGTAACTGGCACGGCGGTATCCAGAAATTGCGGCAAGAAGGCGGCGAAGAGTATGATGCCTTTGGGATTAAGAGCCGTCACCAGCCACGTATTAGCACACAGTCGCCATTTTGACTCAGCGGCGGGTGGCGTTGTAAGTTCAACTGAGGTTGTTCCAGCACGTATTAAATTGATCCCCATGTACAACAAATATAGTCCACCAATCCATTTAATGGCTGTGAACCACACTGCTGATGTTGTCATTAAGGCGCCTAAGCCAAGTAGCGATATCAGAAGTGCGGTTGAGTCGCCTAATGCTACAGCCGCTATAAGTGGTAGTTTGGCAGTTCGTCCATGTGCAATCGAATAACTCATAACCGTCAGGATGGTTGGGCCTGGAATAATGAGCAAGAAACTGGAAGCAGCAACAAAGGCTAACCAGAGTTCGATTTTCATATTTTGATACTGCTTACAGTTGATTTGTGATTTAGCGTACGACTAAGGTAGTCATACGCTAAATCACACCACAGGTTTTATTGACAATTAATGTATTCCACTTGTTAAGAAATCAACGCAGGTAACGTCAGTGATATTGCTGGTACAAAAGTAATCAGCATAAGCGCAAAAAATATGGCTAAGTAAAAGGGCCATATCGTGCGTACGGCCTTTTCAATCGGCACACCACCAACAGCGCACCCCACAAATAAACAAGCGCCGACTGGTGGCGTGCACAAGCCCAAACCAAGATTCATCATGAGTATCATGCCGAACTGCAGAGGATCTACGCCAATAGATTGCGCTAAAGGTAAAAATATGGGAGTGCAGATGAGTATCAACGCTGCCATGTCCATGATCATTCCAAGTACCAGCAGCATGACATTGATCATCAATAATATGGCAATCGGATTGTCTGACACCTCTAACATGAAGATAGTCATCTTGGTGGGTATTTGAAAAAACGTCAGCATGTAGCCAAAGGCACCAGCACACGCGATCAAGATCATTACCATCGACGTTGTTCGGACTGCGTTGCGAACGGCGAGTTTAAAATTCTTCCAATTCAAACTGCGATAGATAACGATGGTGACGACAAACGCGTAGATTGTTCCGAACGCACCAGACTCGGTTACGGTGAAGACACCTGACAGTACGCCACCCACTATAATGACAGCTGTAAACAGGCCAGGCAGTGCAACGAAAAAATTGATGATCAGCACTTTGAAACCAGGAAATACCTCAGCTTTATACCCGCGTTTCACGGCAACCACATAAGCGACAAAAGCCAGACAAATGCACATCAATACACCCGGCACAACGCCTGCCAGAAATAACTTAGAAATTGATACTGCACCACCCGTGGCTACAGCATATAAAATCATGTTGTGACTGGGCGGAATCATAATGCCTGCTATGGAGGAGGTAACGGTAACGTTCACAGCATAATCATCGTCGTAGCCTTTCTCTTTCATGACGGGGATGAGTATGGAGCCCAAGGCTGAAATATCCGCAACTGCAGAACCTGAAATTCCACCAAACAACATTGATGAAAAAACGTTTACAACCCCGAGTCCGCCACGAACTGCTCCAACAGCGGAGGAGGCAAATCGAACGAGTCTGATAGCAATACCACCGTGGAACATTAATTCACCGGCAAAGATGAAAAACGGAATTGCCATTAGTGAGAAAACGTTGATACCTGAGATGATGCGTTGGAACGCTATCATCATGGGTAATCCTTCGGCAAAGAATGCACTCAGTGAGGCAACGCCTAAGGCGAAGGCCACCGGTACACCCATAACCACACAGACTGCGAACACCAGCAGTAAAATAGTTAGTCCCATTATTTAAATAGAGTCCACAGGTGATTGTTCAGATGTTTCAACACTATCGGCTGTGGGGTCACCCATGAACCAATCTATTAGATGACCTATGCAATACAACATGGTTAAACCACCACATAGCATTATTGGAATAGCACGAAAGCCTTCTGAAATACCAAGAAGAGGGATCTCAGAGCCCCATTTAAACAGCATAAGACCATAGCTGTAATACATCATTAGCGCCCCAAATACGCCAAGAATTATGTATGACGCAAACTCGAAAAAACGTCGTACGGGTCTTGGGCTATGATCTTTAAAATACGAAACACCCAAATGTGTTTTGCGATAGATGCCTACAGACGCACCGAGAAAACCAATAAGCACAATTAACAGTAAAGACACCTGTTCAACCCAGGTGGGTGTGGAATTTAATACGTATCTTCCATAAACCAGCCAGCCAAAAATTACCGTTAGAACGACTAATGCGATTCCGCAAATCCACTCGCTAATGTTGCTGAGTAATTCAAGAAGCTTTCGATACTGGGTAATGATTAGATTTACTCCTTGTAGATAATGAGAGGTTTGGACATGCCTACTTTAGACACATCCAAACCTACTACTGAGGTCAATAAATTAGTCAGTATTTTTAATGAGATCTACCAACGCAACTAAACCTGGATTGTCGGCTAAATACTTCGCATAGACTGGTTCCATTGCCGATTGAAACTCACTTTTGTCAGGAATTTCATTAAACGTAACGCCAGCTGCCAAGACTTTCTCACGGCTGGCAATTGCGCGTTTTTCCCACAACTCACGTTGAAGGACAGCAGATTCACGTGCAGCGCCTTTAACCATTGCTTGATCGTCAGCTGACAAGGCATTGTAAATGTCAGCATTTATGCAAACGCACTCTGGAATAATGAGATGCTGTGACAAAGAGTAGAATCCAGCAACTTCGAAATGACCCGTTGACTCATAAGAAGGCCAGTTGTTCTCAGCCCCATCTACAACGCCAGTTTTCAACGATTGATACACTTCTGAGAACGCCATTGGCGAAGGGTTGCCACCCATCGCAGAAATCATTCCGGAGTACAGATCATTGTTCATAACTCGAACCTTCATCCCGACAACGTCCGCTGGAGTTAAAACAGGTTTTTTTGAGTTATAGAACGAGCGAGCTCCAGAGTCATACCAAGCCAAGGCGATCAAGCCTTTTTTCGCCATGCCTGCACTGATTTGATCTCCAGCTTCGCCATCTAATGCACGATGCATATGGCCCATGTCCTTGAAGATGAAGGGTAGGGATACGACGTTTGCTTCTGGAGCTATTGGACCGATGGGGCCAAGGTTAAAGTTCCCTATAGCAAGTCCGCCAATTCTTACCTGCTCAATGCCGTCAGGCTGACTACCCAAAACTCCTGAATGGAAGTTCTTGAGTGTGATTTCCCCACCAGACCTTTCGTTTAACAACTCAGCAAATTTATCCATCGCTACTGTATTTGGATAGCCAGGCTTATGGATATTCCAGCCTCTCCATTCTGCAGCATGGGCCGATAGAGTAAAACTGAGGGTAAGTCCCAAGGCTAAGCCCATTTTCAGGACAAATGGAAAGCGTTGAGTTGTGATGTGACTGGTACGTTTCATGGTGTAACCTCCTAGGTTAATTAAATACTCAATACAGTCGTTTTTATCAATTGATGAGCGACTATACTGTTCGAAACAACGTTCTACTCCAAATCAATTAACTAACTTTACTGCTTTTACAATCAAGTTGTGACAGTGGGCGTTAGTCTGCTACTCGTGTCCTCGATTTTTTTGATGTAGCGAACTCTACAAATTCCATTAGCTCCGGTTGTGCAGAAAGTTCGCTCGCTAATGCTCCGATATGATCAACCATCGTTTTTTCGGCGTTGTCAGCATAGCCTGGTTTAATCACAGCAATTATGGCTCGGTGCTCGTTAACGACGATCGGCCTTTGATTAAGGTTGTATGTGCGCTTAAGGTGACGCATCCGATACACTTCAGATTGTGTTCTACGTACTACATTCCAGACACCAGCCATTGCAAATATTGCTTCGTGTAGGCGCTCATCAAGAGGGAAAAACGGCTCGTATCCTTGCTGTTCCATCGATTTAATTTGTTTTTCTACAATAGCGTTTAGCAGCGCCAATCGCCGTACATCGTGGCTGCGCTGATACAGCTTTAGCTTCCAACTGTAGACGGATAAAGCAGGCGTCAATAGACGTGTTGATACGAATGGGTGTTACATAGGTGCCACTCTTTGGTACCACCTCAACCAAGCCTGCTTCTTCAATACGTATCAACGCTTCCCGCACAGGGGGTTTACTTGCACGCAAGGATTCAGATATTTCCTTCTCTGACATGAGTTGGCCTGGCCACAGTCGAACAGTAACAATGAGATTCCACAGGATTCGATAGATCTGTGACAACAAATTGTGATCAGGGTTAAGCTCGACATGATTCAACAAATCATTTACCGAGGGGTACTGAGCAGCATTCGGAAAGAGTTGGGTTCGTGGTTCAGACACCGAATATATTGGGATTCCTAGTTGGAAAAACTAATATATCAGTTGTACAATCAGCAGTCTATAGTTGAGCAATTGAAGCGTTCAGTGCCCATTTTTAATCTGTCCTCAAGGCGCAGAATTAGGCCAAACAGCTAAGGGCAACCAATACCCGACTGATTTTAATGAATATTGCTTTGAAGACAGTTCGCTGAGATTCCTATTTCGACAGACGCCAGATTAACTATCGGGCATATGAAATCCGGGAGTTGACTCTGACAAGGAAACTTCTTCTTCCGTTATGTACTCCTGAATTGTTTCGAATAAGGCGGAGCTTAGATAACGTTCTCCTGTATCTGGCAGCATGCATAGAATCGTCGTCCGTTTCTCAGAACGCTCAGCAATTTTCATGGCTATGGCGAATGTGGCACCGCCAGAAATGGTGGTGAATATACCTTCGTTTTGCGCCAGCTTCATAGACCATCTGATACCAGCAGGACCGGCAACGGGAGTGAGTTCATCGTATAGGTTATTGTCGATCGACTCCTGCAGGACCAAAGGGATAAAATCTGGAGTCCAATCCTGGATAGGGTGGTTTCAATTGCTGGGTGACTACCACGCGGCGCCCCATCATCGGTTCGCTCTTGCGTATGGCCACTGCATAGCAGTTGTGCGTTAGCAGGTTCACTTAGAATGATCTGTGTGTTTGATCTATGTTTTCTGAATACACATGCAACACCAGTGAGCGTTCCACTTGTGCCGTGGCCCGTGACCCAGTAATCCAATGGCTGTCCGTCAAAGTCAGCCCGAATCTCGCGGCCAGTAGTGTTTTCATGATTTTCTGCATTGGCTTCAGTTTCGAACTGAGCGGCAAGAAACCAATCATTAACTTCACATAATTCGCGTGCATCTTGGTACATATCAAAACCTTTTTCTGCGCGAGGCGTTAACACCACTCTGGCGCCTAGAAAGCGCATAAGTTTTTTGCGCTTTATCGAGAAGCTATCAGCCATAGTAATTACTAGAAGGTAGCCTTTGCGGCACAGACTATAGCTAGGCCAATACCGGTGTTACCACTGGTGGCTTCAACCACAGTTTGGCAGGTTTGAAGCTTGCCACTCTGTTCAGCCTTCTCGATAATGCTCACAGCGAGTCTTTGTTTATTGACGATGCCGGATTAAGAAACTCTGCTTTAACAAAAAGGTTTATTCCGTTGGGATCCAGGTGCTTGAATATTCACGCTACCTATGACCGCACCTTCGCTGGACATTAAATTCTCTGACGTATTACGTGTCATCGATATGGTTGCACCAACAATAGGTTTATGGTCGGCATCTCAAAAATTGGCAGACATGTTCCTGAAAGTGTCACTAGGTTTGAGCATTTGAAACAGGGTACTTTTATAGCGAGGCCCTTTGGTGTGAATGCTTTGTGTAGTGTCTATTGCAACGTTTGGATGTCTCTTGTCAGTAATCCCAAGCGTCGCACTGCCTGTTAAAACTTCGTCGGTAGCAGAAGTGGGATCAATTTCCAAGCTTATTGGATATTCACCAGACTTATCTGGATTCTTGAAACCGAACGCGAATAGATGTATCAATTTTACTCCAGGTGATTCAACGCTGTAGGGCGGACTATCAGCGATAGCGGTTAGTGTCAACGAATGACTTTCAGCATCATATTCAATCACATTTAATGGCAATAATGGGCTTTGGAGCCAACCGTCAAGAAATCCCCTGGGACTGCATTCCCCCCAAACTGGCGGTTCACAACCTTTTGCTTCACCTGGCTTGGCACCAGGAAAACCGAGATTTATAAATTCCTTCAGGAGCGAAACTTGTGCTGTGCCTCCCTTTTTTATTGCAATGCCTGGCATTGAAGGGTTAAGTCGACAAAGCTTAGTGTCACATCAAGAGCTGATCCCGCGATGAGTCCATGTGGAACAATCGGCACAGTCTTGACAACAACATCGAGATCTCCTAGATTTGCAGCAACTATTTGTGATTGCTAAAAAACACTGGATAATAGAATAAATTCAAGTAAATGATGGATAAGTATTTTCATTGATATTTCCTCTGTAATCGAAAATGAAAGTGGCTTTCAAACATCAATATTCTGTGAATTTTGATTTAGGTATTTACGGGGTAAAATGATTACCTGCTGTCGGTAAACGCCAATTATTGGCTGTATTAGTGGCAATAGAGCATGATGCTGTTATAAACAGGGAGGTTACTTTCCTGGAGATATAATCTATGATCAAGTGGTCTCCGTCCAATCGCCAAGGGTACCAAACAGCTTCTTTACTGTGAGAATCTTTTTAGAAGATGTTTGGGTGCAATGGTGGGAAAGGCTGCAAAGTTTCATAAGCTCGTAGCTTTGTCAAGCTATTCGAGATGATAAAGACATCCTAGTAAGAACTTTCAGATGTTCTTTGTTCAGTGGTATACAGATAACACGTGCCGATAGATCTAGAAGATCAACATCAGACCAAGGAGAGTTCTCTTGTGCATAGGTCGACAGTTAATTAACGATTCACTAGCCGTCTACTAACCACGGTATGTACAAGGGAAAATGACAAGGTCTTGTTTTCCAACAATTTTTTAATAGAGATTATGTGTTTTCGTATTGTGCATTAATACTGAGTTAATAAGCCTACTGTAGCCCTAGTTAATATGACGTGTTAGATTGAATTGGACGTCTTGTGTTGAACCACACTTCATGGAACATGGATCATGACTAAAGTCATTCCGAAAGTTACTCCTTGTACGGACTATTATTTTGATTTAGGCGCTTACAGCAGACCTGTTTCCACACGATCTGCAGAAGCA
>JBLIIE010000079.1:0-23624 GCA_047634635.1 Granulosicoccus sp.
CAGCAATCGTTGCACCAGCCTCTTTGGCACGCAAAACAAAACCTTCTACCTCTATCAACTGTTGCTCACTCGACATGGGACCCATGAGCGCACCGTCAGCTGTGCCGTCAGTGGGAATAATGGCTGCTGCTCGTTTGGCCAATCCCTCTATTGTTTGCGCCAACAGATCACGATGTACGATGACACGACTGATCGCTGTGCAGCGTTGACCGCAAAGGGCAAATGCTGCGGCGAAGATCTGGTTGAGTGCTGTATCCAGTTCAGAGGCATCGTTCAGGATTACAGGGTTTTTGCCACCTAGTTCGAGACTGACTTCTGCGAGATGCGAGACAGCAGCAGCGGCAACTTTTTTGCCCACTTCCACTGAACCTGTAAAGCTGACTGCCTGCACACCGACATGATGGCATAGGCTATTTGCCAGTGCGCCCGATCCGATCACAGCTTGTATCAAACCGTTGGGAAGTATGCCCTCTGCAATTTCGGTCATTAGCGTTACAGCCCCAGGTGTCTGAGATGCCGGCTTAAGCAAAATAGCGTTGCCGTATACCAATGCTGGAATCGACTTACGCATAGGTGTTCCAAAAGGAAAATTCCATGGTGTGATACCAAGAACAACGCCACGGGGTCGGCGCATGGTATGCGCAGTTACACCTGGTATTTGAGAGGGAAATAATTCGCCAGTTGCTGCACCGGCACGCTGCTCGGACATGCGCGCTTCTGCTATGGATTTCCCAACTTCGCCGCGACTCTCATTCAACGTTTTACCCATCTCCAGAGTAATGGACTCTGCAATCTCTTCGCCCCGCATTTCCAATGCATCTATGTACTGGCCAACAAGCCGACCTCGTTCTGTTTGAGGAGTTTTTGCCCAGGCAAGCTGCGCAGCAATAGCCTTGGCGACGACGGTATCTAATTCGCTTTCCAGTGTTACTGCGTAGGTACTGACAACGAGCGTAGGATTGGCAGGGTTACGGATTTCGATGGACATGATTACCTCAGGGCTCGAAGAGTTTCCGGCAACCAAAGGCTTAGTTGCGGGAAGAATATGACAATTAACATCGCCACCATCAGCGTGATGACAAAAGGGATGATAGCAACGGCGACGCGTTCAAATTTGATATTAGCGATCTGGCTGGCAACGAACAAATTGACACCCAGCGGTGGCGTTAGGAAAGCGATTTCGATTGTCACAATCAGGATGATTCCGAAATGCACAGGATCGATGCCGTAGCTTACTACTAGAGGCACAAGAATCGGAGCAAGAATGATAATGGCACTTATGGTTTCCATGAAAGTGCCTATCACGATTAACATCGCGCATATCACCAAAAGAAGTACCGTTGGACTTTCGGTAATCCCAGAAAAGGTGGCGACAACGTCCTGCGGTATGCGTTCAAGTGTGATGACTGTTGCGAATAGAGTGGAGCAGGCGACGATAATCATGAGCGCACCACCAAGGCGTACGGCATTTTCGAATGCTGCTCGAAGCTTCGACAAAGTGAGTTGTTTGTAGACCACTATGCTGATGACAAGTGCGTAGACTACTGCGCATACGGATGCTTCAACGGGTGTGAACAAACCTGAGTAGATACCACCCAATATAAATAGCGGCAAAAATAATGCAAATTTCGCCTGCCAAACAAGCCGCCAGATGGACTCTCGTTTAGCTGAGATATCCACGTCCATAACCGCACCGGAACGTCGTGCAATGATATAGGCCACGCCTGCCAACAAAAATGCAGTGAATAGTCCGGGTATCATTCCTGCGGCGAAAAGATCCGCTATCGATACGTTTGCGATAATGCCGTAAATGATCAACGGATTGCTCGGCGGAATCATTACACCTAAGGTTCCACCCGTTGCAGAGACACTGGCCGCATACTCTGGTGGATACCCGTATTTGATCATTGATGGGATCATGATTGCGCCAATGGCTGCTACGGTACCCGGACCTGAGCCTGAAATTGCGGCAAAGAACATACAGGAAAAGATGGTGACCAATCCAAGACTGCCGGGGATATGTCCGAATGCGTGTCGGAAGATACTGATTATATCTTCCGTTATACCGCCTTTCTCCATGATGTTTCCTGCCAAAATGAAGGACGGTATGGCAAGTAATGCAAACTTGTCCAAACCGTTCAAAACATTCTGAGTGGAAAAAACTAATGGAGCGTCAGTCACGTAACTTAGTGTAAGGCCTGTGATGCCTAAGGCTGCATAGATTGGAATGCCAACAAATAGCAGCAAGGGAAACAGCACTAACAGAATTAGGTAGACCTCATTCATCACCTAACTCCTTACTGGGTGCTATCAGAACTCCACCGCGTAACAAAATCCAAAAGTCACGCAAATGAAGAATGAATATGATGGCGAATCCTGCACACATTGCGATAAACAAGTGATTTTGATTGAATCCGATAGCGGGTGATGTGTTGGGGTAGCGTAAGCCATCGACAAAGTTGAACCAGGAGTACACCGTCATGACTAATGCAAAAAAAAGCAGAACGACAGTGTGTAGTAGATCGACTGCACGTACACCGACAACTTTAGCCAGGAGATCAGAAAAAACTGAGACACGTAAATGAGAACGTGTGAGTGTTCCGTAGGCTGCCGCGAAGAAAACCATCGCGATGAAACTGAAACGGCCTAACTCTTCAGTCCAGTCCACTGACCAGTGGAACTCGCGTGAAAGTACTTGCAGGAACAATGCAGCTACCATGAATGCAAGCCCTGCGGCAGCTAACGCAAATAGTACGTGTCTCAGTGCATGCATGAATTTATACCTAGAGTGCGGATATTGCTACAAACAGTGAGTGAAATAAGGGACTTCATGAGTGAATTTATCTAAGTACCGAGCGGAGTTAGCGCTCAGTACGTAGATATTTAGAAGTACGACTTATGGTTGTTTCGATCAGTCGCCAGGATAGGCATTCAGTATTTCTAGTGCCTTGTTTACAACGTCCTCACCGTCCTTACCGATTGCCTGATAGTAGTCAGGCCAGATTGCGCGGGCTTTTTCCAACCATTCGGTCTCATTTTCTATTGCAGTAATTACAACTCCAGCTTCTTCTGCTTTTTTCCACCAATTGGCTTCATCCAATGGTTGCCACCAGCGTATGTAATCGGTAGCCTCCTTGCCGGCGCGAATTATGGCCGCTTGATGTTCTTCGGACAATCCTTGGTACCAGCGCTCTGAGACGATGATTGGATGGGTCAAAATAGTGTAGTGAAACGTCGTCATGCGATTGATGACTTCATTAAACTTCATACCGATGACATCGGTAACCGGATTGTCACCACCTTCAACAACTCCTTGTTGCAAGGCATTGTATAGCTCTGACCAAGCGATAGGTGTCGGGTTGCCTCCCCATGCCTCATAAGAAGCAATCATAATCGGGTTAGGTGGTACGCGCATTTTCAGGTTTGCCAGATCTCCAGGCTTCTCTATTGGCTTGTCAGACTTGTAGAAAAAGGCACGCCATCCAGAATTCTCCCAACCAACAATACGTACACCTGCTTCATCTATCACACGAGGTACCAAATAGGGGGTGATTTTATCTTGCAAATAGTTGACTTGTTCAGTAGACGTTGCCAGATAGGGAAGTATGAAGACATTCAACGAAGGTGCTAGAGCGGCAATATTGTTTGTTGCAGGCAGCGTTACCTGAAGTGCACCTTGACGGGTTTGCTGAACCATCTCGCGCTCTCCGCCAAGCTGGGAGCCAGGGAAAATTTCAGGCCGTATTTCATTGTTGGTGTAAATCGATACCAGTTCTGCAAAGCGTTTCAGCGTGGCTGTATGTGATGACCATTCCATATTGACCGAATGCCCGATCTTCATGGTTATTTGATTATCTTGTTCAGGTACTGATCGCCAGTCAAGCGGATTAGCTTCCTGCGCGGTTGCCAGTGCCGGGCTTATCGCCAGGATACCAGCCAGGCATAGTGTCTCTACTTTAAATATCATTACAAGATTCTCCTTAGGACTGTGGGTAGTGGGGGGCTGACCGGATCATTGCGGCAGCCTTTTCAGCAATCATATAGGTTGCAGAATTTGTATTGGCCGAAGTGATTTTAGGCATTACGGATGCATCCGCTACGCGTAAACCGTCCACACCTTGCACGCGTAGCGACGGATCGACAACAGCTTTGTCGTCGCTGCCCATTCGGCAAGTGCCGACCAAGTGATAAACTGTCGTAGCGTTTGCGCGAATAGCATTCAACAACTCATCATCGCTTTTACACGCATCGCCGGGAACAATCTCGTGTGACCATTGTGAGCGAAAAGCGGGTTGGCAATAAATTTCTCGTATTCGCTTAAGTCCTTCGAGCGTCACATCGCGATCCCTTTGCGTGCCAAAGTAATTCATGCAGATCGTTGGGTCACTAAACGGGTCGGCAGAAGCAATGTGAATGCTACCGCGACTCTCTGGGTGACACTGCCAAAAGGAGGTGGTGAATCCGGGATAACGGTGTAGCGGGGTGCCCGGTTTGTCGACCGATAAAGGCATGACAAACATTTGCAAATCTGGACGGTTGCCGATAGCGTGTTTTGTGCATATGGCACCGCCAACTTGACCTGCTCCAACGGTAAGAGGCCCTGAAGCGTTGAACAACCAATCCAGTCCCATCTGCGCCAGCTTCATGGGGTTTCGCACGTGATCATTTAAGGAGATGCCAGTTTTTGAGAGTTCGACAATAGTGCGCATCTGGATGTGGTCCTGCAGGTTTTCCCCAACATCTGGTGCATCGTGTCGCACCTGGATACCGTGTTTTTGCAACAAGGCGGCGGGACCGATTCCTGACAACTGTAGCAATTGAGGGCTTTGAACTGAGCCGCCGCACAAGATGACCTCACTGCCAGCAGTTACCTTGTGAATTTGTCCTTGTTTATGATAGGAAACACCACTGGCCCGATTGCCGTCAAACAATAAACCAGTAACGTGTGCTCGAAGTTTGACTGTCAAATTCGGACGTTTCATGGCTGGTTTGAGAAAAGCGGACGCAGCACTTGCACGCCACCGACCACGCAAGGTCAGTTGGTAGGAGCCAACACCAAGAGTAGTTGCGCCATTAAAATCAGAGTTACGTGGCAGACCAGTATTGTGAGCAGCCTCCATCCATGCATCACAGGCGGAGTTGCTGTTGCGAAGGTCACTAATGTGCAGTGGTCCACGTGTGCCGCGATATTTGGATGATTCACCTGTGTAGGTTTCTACTGAGCGAAAGTGAGGAAGGACACTGTCGAAGTCCCAACCAGTAGCACCGAGGCGCTCCCAATCGTCAAAATCCTCGTGTTGCCCGCGGATGTAGATAAGTCCGTTAATTGAGCTGGATCCACCAATGACCCGACCTCTCGGGCAATCCATGCGCCGCTGGTTGATACCTGGATCGGGTTCTGCCCGGTATAGATGTGAGTAGTCAGGGTTGTAGATCGACTTGAAATAGCCAACTGGTAAGCGCAGCCATAGGTTGTGGTCGGTTCCACCCGCCTCCAGTACCAGTACGCGACAGCTTGGATCTTCACTCAAGCGTGCTGCGAGAGTCGCACCTGCTGTACCTGCTCCAACAATGATGTAGTCGTATTCTGCCATTATTTTGCGGGGATAAGCCTATAGTCCTACTATTAGGACTTATCGAATAGTATAGTCACAGAATAGACGTTCACGCAACAGAAGTATTCGTAAAACAGGGCTTCAAACTGTTAAAATAATGAAGCAGTCGATAGTCATAAGCACAAAATGAAGAAATAAACGGATCTATGCCAAATGAAAAATTCCGAGATGACCGCACGCCGCTTTATCTGAAAATAGCGGAAGTGTTGCGACAAAAAATTCTCAGTAAACACTGGAAGACGGGTGAACGACTACCCACTGTTAACGAGCTGATGGAGGAGTTTCAGGTGGCCCGTGTCACCGTAAGAGAGGCTGTAAAGATTCTAGTGTCGGAAGGCCTGGTTGAACCAAGGCGCGGACGAGGCACAGTTGTACTTGAGCATAAATCCCCGACGCGTCCGTTGAATGTAGTAACCAGCCTGTCAGAACTGGTTGACCTCTACCGAGGAGATGTCCCGGATCTGGTGAATCTGGATGATCAGGTAACAAAATTACCAGATGATGTAACGACTGGTAAATCAGCTGGTGACTACCATCTACTCCGGCGAATGCACTCTCGTGACGGGCAGCACTACTGCATCATATCGTTATATCTGGCCAAGCATATATTCGAAAAACACGAGACAGAATTCCGACAATGTCTGGCTCTACCTGTGATGTTTGACGATCCAGATATCGAAATATCAATTGCACGCCAAAGATTGGTTGTCACCAAATGTGATATGGAAACGGCTCTTCATCTTGATCTGTCACTGGGTGACCCGGTTGCTGAAGTACGCCGTGTACTGTGCGATGCAAATGAGACCATTCTGTATCTTGCTGACGTCATCTATCGTGGTGATTACGTTCAATTGGATATGAACCTACTAGCGTGAACGGGATTTCCCGTATTCCAACAATCAAAAGACCCTGTCGGTACAAAGCTCTGTAATGTAAACCCTTCATCACGAAGCTTGATGGTTGTAGCGTAAATTATAGGTTGACTCGCAAGAAATTCTGTTTGCATAAAACTGCGTGAAACACGAAAATATTAGTCAAATTTCCAAGTTGTATAATCAGAATGCTCGTTTGTCGTTCCCCGGTATTTCTACTTCTCTGCTGTTTAGCACACTAAACGCAAACTTCCGCTCGCATCGACTAACAGTTTATTTTAGGTCGAATATGAGTTCGTTCAGTCAACTGCACTGAACTCTATTAATTTCATGAACGCGTTGTGGATCACTACATTGTCAGTTCATACGTGAGTTACCTATTGTCAAAAACACACGGCTTGTGGATGTAAACCTCCATCTTGCTCTGGCATCTGACGTTGTGTGATGAAGCGCATAGTGCAGCTGCTAATTTAAAGCGCTAGTTGCGAATGATTATCATTTGCATTACTATTATCCCTCAAGGGCCGATGTTCACATTTTTACTATTGGATCTAAGCCCATCTCGGTTAGCCAAGCAGTTTTTACTTGCCGGCTGATAATCAACCGCGAGGTTCCCATGTTCAAACTGTGGCTTAGGGTGTCAGTAGCAGCAACTTGCTTCACACCTACTGCCCTTGTCGCCAACGTCGATTCCATGGTGTTGGACACCGTCGTGGTAACCGGTACGCGTAGCGAACGAAAGTTATTGGATGTGCCCGTACGTACTGAGGTTATCAGTCGTCGGGAGATCCAGCAGATACACGCCCGTGATCTTGCCGAAGCTTTACGCCATCAACCAGGTTTACTACTCAAAGATATACACGGTAAGGGTGGAACAGAGGTTTGGTTGCAAGGACTGGATTCCGATCGAGTGCTTGTGCTTATTGATGGTCGACCTGTGAGCGCATCTACTGGGTCGACAGTTGATTTAAGCCAGATAGCAACAGTCGACATCGAACGTATTGAAATTGTAAAAGGTGCTGTATCTGCACTTTACGGTAGCGCTGCAATGGGCGGCGTTGTGAATGTCATATCGCGTCAGAGCGAACAACCCTTGAGTTACCAGATACAGCTGGATGCAGGTAGTTATGGTGATAAGGCTCTGGACGGTGATTCAGCTTTAGGTAGCCGCCATGTAAATGCAGCCGCTAGTGTTTATAAACCGTCCTATAAAGGCTCTTTCGCTGTTGACTTCCGCGATTCACATGGCTTCGACTTGGATTCTTCAACCTATTCTTTTGAAGGTGACCAAGGTAGCAAACTAAATATATCCGCTGATGTGGCTTTCTCTGTTCGTAGCAATACAACGTTGGAGTACAGCTCATCGTTTTACGAAGAGGATATCGAAAGAAACTTTAGTACTTTTTCGCCAGGTCAGGGTGATATCCAAAAAATTGATGCCGAGAATGCGACTCGGTTTAACCATACATTGTCCTGGGATCATTCACTCGCAAAGGGCGCCACATTCAAGGGATATTTAATGAATGAGACGTTCGATAACACGACTGAGCAAGACGTCGTTGTAACGCCTGTTACTGATCAACAACGGTTAGCGAAAATCAACACGTTAAAGACTGAAGTGCAATTGGATTGGCCCTTAGGAGAGAATCAGCTGTTAACGGTCGGTGCAGTGGCGTTTGATTCAACGTTAAAACAGCGACAAGAGCGAACAGAGGGCAATCAGTTAGTAGAAATTGAAGAAATTACACCCGGTGCAGGTCATCAGAATGTTGAAGTCTTTGTACAGAACAGTATTTTTATCGGTGAAAAGTGGGAATTTATTCCCGGCTTACGTTTACAGAAAGACAGCGATTTTGGTTCGCACATCGCTCCAAAGATCAACATTATGTATGTTCCTGGTTTTGCGCCAGAACTTAATCCTCGATTAAGATTTGGTTTGGGAAGTGGCTACCGTGTTCCTAATCTCAAAGAGCGATATTTTCTTTTTGACCACAGTGCAAACGGCTATGTCGTGTTAGGAAACACTGAGCTGCAGCCAGAAGCATCCGATAGTGTGCAGCTCGGATTTGAAATGTCTCTGAGTGATTCTGCACGTGGTGAGATTTCCTTGTTTTATAACAAGTTTCGAGACCTAATCGCTACCTCTGAAGATGAGGTAGCTAGTGCTGAACAACAGCTACAGGTATTCCGCTATAGCAATATTGCGTCTGCTAGAACGCAGGGTGTCGATTTAAGTTTGGCCCAGCGAATCAACAAACAAATGTCGTTTGATGTCGCCTATACATGGCTTGATGCTGTCGATCGTGACACGGGTTCTCGACTGACTGGACGACCAGAGCATCAGGTGAATCTGGGCATGGATTTCACACTACCAAAGACTAAGTCATCGATAACGCTAAAAGCATTGTGGCGGAGCTATGAGTTCGTCGATTCGGAGAATCTAATTCGCTCTCCAGGGTATGTAGCTGTTGACTTGAAATTCAATCAGCCTGTTGGTGAACGATTAGTGTGGTTTCTTGGTGTAGATAATATTCTAGACGAGCATCTTGATCCGGACAACTTTGGGCAGGATTTTAGACCAAAACAAGGCCGCTTCACTTATGCAGGTTTGCGTTACTCACTTTAAATTACATAACTATATCTCAAAAACTAAACCATGAAAATTAAAAACTACACACAACATTTGCTTGCCACTCTATGCGTTAGTACGATGTTTATTGGAGCTTGCAGTTCCAGTAACAACCCAACCGTAGTTCCAGACGCACAAATCCCCGGTAGTGATAATCCTGGTGACGGAGGAGGAAATGATTCAACGGGTGGTATCCGCACACTTGAAATTGACGCTAGAGCCGGTGGGTTTGGTGCCAGTGCAGACGATCCAACCAATAAGTGGACTTACGTTAACTTTGATAGTGGGCAAATTGTTGAGTTGACTGATGCACAAGCTGATGAATCTACGGGTTGGCACATGGCCTTTAAGCGAGTTGGTGTGCGTGTCAATGGTGGGGCATCTGGACCAGGCAATGTCAGTGCTGCTTTGATTGATGCGCAATCTCGCTTTTATAATGAGGATGGAGAGCCTGATGTTGCTGAGTTTACTGCAGCAACTGCCATTAACCAATATGCAGCGCTTGAGCAAACAGTGAACACTAACGAGCTCAGCTTTGCAGTTGACAGTGACAAGGCCGCAATTGACGGCAATGGCCTGGATGAGCAAACCAGTTGGTGGTTATATAATCGCTCAGATAACACCGTAAACGCAAATGCCAACGTATGGACAGTCGTTCGTGGTGCTGGAGGTGAGACCTTTGCCAAAGTGCACGTGACAAATATCGACCAAGCAGAGCGTCAAGTCAGTATTGAGATGTTTGTCCAGAGCACTGGGAGCGATGCATTTTCATCAAATCCAGTTGTTTGGACGGCAGCGATTGGTGGTGCCGGTGGGGCATTATGTTATGACTTTGAGCAAACACTTGAGGTTGACTGTGTCGCACAGTCCAGCACCTGGGATTTACAAGTTGAGGTATCACCTGAGGGGCGAAGTTGGGAGATGTGGACCAACTCAGGAGAGGTTCGTGGCGAGGGAGCTCAAGGATCTTCTTTCGGTCCACTCACCTCAAATGCTCAAGCAGGATTCAGCAACGCAGCCTCCGTTCCTACTTGGTTTGAAGATCAAACCGGTGGAGTTTTTCAAAGTGACAGCTGGTATGCCTATAACCTTCAAGAGAATAATCGAATTTGGCCTAACTATCGTGTTTACGGTATAGACACGACGATTGCAAAATACAAGCTTCAAATACTCGGCTACTACGATGAGACAGGCCTTAGCGGCAATATTTCCTTACGCTTTGATTCCATTGATTAACCAAACATTGAGGGCTTTGACGATGAGTTATTTTAGTGATGATCTTACATCTGTAAGGCGAGAATGTATTGGTTTTGTAGCGGAGTGCGATAGTGTTCTGCTAACGACTCAGGGTAGTTCCAGCGATGTGGAAATTGGTTACACACCTTTTGTGCTACTCAATGAAGAGTTTTATTTGTATTTAGGCCAGTGTTCCGATCAGTCAGGTAATTTGATAGAAAGTGGCCATGCAGATTTAATGTTCATTGAGGATGAGTTAACGTCACCGAATGTATTTTCACGTCGTAGTTTGAGGTTTCGCTGTGAAGCGAATGTAGTCCCACGTGGTTATCAATACACTAGAACGATGGTTGCGTTTCAAGAGCAATTTGGTGCGTGGATGGATTTTATGCGCCGAATACCAAGCTATCAGCTTTTCAGAATTACACCTGGGACAGGTAAGTATATAAACTCATTGGCGCAAACTTTTACGCTGCATGGGTATCAAGCGCAATCCTTGATCCTGACATCAAAAGAAGACAATGTTGCAAATATTGAAAAAGAAAGCATTTTGCCGAGGCATGTCAATGAACACTCTGGCTAGGGTACTTGATGCAAGAGTATCGCTTTTGATATTAGTGTTGTCGATAGGTGGTGCAAGTGGTTTTACATACGCTGACACCACTCAGCGAATAGTGTCAGTGGCAGGTTCTGTTACCGAAATCGTATATGCGCTTGATTTGCAGTCCAAGCTAGTTGGCGTAGACACGACTAGTCAGTGGCCACAGGTAGCTACCGCATTACCACAGGTTGGCTACCAGAGAGCGCTTTCAGCCGAAGGGATCCTGTCATTGGCTCCTAGTGTTGTACTTGCTACGGCAGATGCTGGTCCTCCAGAAATTATGCAGCAGCTGATCGATGCTGGCATACGAATTGAGACCTTTGCTCGTGACTATTCAGTCGGCGGTTTAAACGAAAGGATCAGGCAGATTGGAAAGTGGTTTGATAGAGAAGAGGAAGCGCAATCGCTAATAGTCGATGTTATGGCAGACTTGACTAAAACTAAGGAACGTGTGCGCCTCAGAGAATCGCCGCGTGTTGTATTTTTGCTTGGTACTCAATCAGGATCTGCCATGGCAGCTGGTCGAAACACGTCGGCTCACGCGATGATTGAATACGCAGGTGGTAGTAACCCGCTAGAGAGCTATGAAGGGTACAAACCTGTCAATGCGGAGGCCCTCATTGCAGCTGCACCAGACGTATTGGTTGTCGTATCGCATGGTGGAGATATTGAACAGAACATTGCAGAATCTGCAGCTGCGTTACCTGGTGTTGCGCTGACGCCTGCTGGTGTTGACAACAGAATAATCGTTGTCGATGCATTGCGATTTTTAGGTTTTGGACCGCGCAGTACAAAAGCGATCCTTGAGCTGGCGACTCAGTTGCATCCGTTTCCTAACACGCGATGAAAGTTACTTCACGTAGTGAATGCACAGGGGGATCACGGGAGCGTCCCTATTGGCGTGCTACGTGGATTTGGATAGGTAAGCTAGCTATGTATTTTGACTATCGGTTGATCACACGTAACCGAAGCTTGCTAGTGCTACCTGTGCTGGTAGTTATGATGCTAGTGGTGAGTATTATGTCGTTGGGTGTAGGGGCCGTAGCTGTGCCTTTTACAGATGTCACTGGCATTGTTTTTAAGGCGATAGGTTTTCCTCTTAACACTGAGTATTCAGCGATAAATGTAGCTGTTGTAGAGAGTATTCGAATGCCTCGGGTAATTTTGGGTATTCTTGTGGGGGCTAGTCTTGCGGTGTGTGGAGCTGCATTGCAAGGCCTATTTAGAAACCCACTCGCTGACCCTGCATTAGTCGGTGTTTCCAGTGGAGCTGCGCTAGGTGCAGTTACTGTCATAGTTCTTAGTCAAAGTGTGTTGTTTAGTGTGAGTCAATTTCTCGGATCCTACCTGTTACCACTATCGGCGTTTGTGGGGGGCGTTCTTGTCACTTTGATTGTCTATCGTCTAGCACAAACGGGTCAGCGAACAGAGGTCACCACACTGTTGTTAGCAGGTATCGCAGTAGGTTCTCTTAGCTCAGCTGGCACTGGGCTTTTAACTTATATGGCAGATGATTTTCAGCTGCGTACACTCACGTTCTGGTCAATGGGCAGTTTGGGCGGAATAACCTGGTCGAAATTGAGTGTGTCTGCTGTGCTCATGTTGATTGCCATTTTCGTCATTCCCACACAGGCTCGTCCCTTAAACGCTTTACTATTAGGTGAATCAGAGGCCATGCATCTTGGATTTGATCTTCAACGGACAAAACGACTATTAATACTATTAATTGCATTGGGTGTTGGAGCGGCCGTTTCAGTGTCAGGCATCATAGGGTTTATTGGTCTGGTTACTCCACACCTTGTTAGGTTGGTCTTGGGTCCCGATCATCGAATTCTTTTACCAGCATCAGCCTTGGTAGGGGCTAGCCTTTTGCTACTAGCAGACCTTTTTGCTCGTACAATTGTTGCTCCTAGCGAGCTACCCATTGGTATTGTCACCGCCTTGGTCGGTGGGCCCTTTTTCATCTGGTTGCTAATGAAATATAGACGTCAGGGAGGTATCAGGTGATGATGATGAAAATGGAAAATGCCTACCTGGCTGGACGTGGCGGCGCATGGCGCGTTGATAATGTGTCGCTGAGTATCTGTGAAGGTGAAGTACTGGCGCTACTGGGGCCAAATGGTGCAGGAAAATCATCCATCTTAAAATTATTTTCTGGTGAGCTTGCCTGTGAACAGGGGAGGATAGTACTTGGGTCGAATGATATTCGCACTTTGAGTCCTAGAAGTATGGCCTTGCATCGTGCTGTGTTACCTCAGAAAAATTATCTGGCATTCAATTTTACTGTTAGGGAAGTCGTTTTAATGGGACGGAGTCCTCACGCAGGTTGTGGAGAGACGTCTGATGAAAACGCTATTCAATGGGCGATGGAAATGACTGATGTACTTAACTTCGCAGAGCGAGATTACCTTAATTTATCGGGTGGTGAACAACAGCGAGTGCACTTGGCTCGGGTTCTCGCCCAAATCGGACCGGAAAATGGATCATTGCGCTTCTTATTGCTCGATGAGCCCACTGCTGCACTGGACGTGGCCCATCAGCATCTTGTTCTAAGTGTTGCGAAACGTATAGCGCGAACAGTAAAGGTCGGTGTCCTTGTCATTCTGCATGATTTGAATTTGGCCGCTTTATACGCGGATCGAATCGCATTTCTTAAACAAGGGCGTCTTGAAGCTGTGGGCTTGCCTGAGGATATTCTATCTGCCAAGATTATTGGTGATGTATTTGATATGAAAGCCAGTGTCATGCCGCATCCACACCGTCCAGAGCGCAATTTAGTGGTTACTGGATGAAACAGGCCATACGGTTTTCTTGGTGGTTACTGATAGTAGGTTCTCTACTAACCGTAACCACAACTGCATAAGTATTGGAGGGGCGTAGTGCTAATTCATTATCAGTGAACGCTAACAAGATGAGTACCGGTACGACCGTGTTCAAATAGTACTTGACGTTGCAGCATCCCCTCAAAATCCCATTGACGAAGTGGCAATGGGTTATCAAGTGATTTTAATGAGTGCCTCATTTGCGCGGAGTAAGTAAGGACTCGCTGAATGGATACGTCCGCAAACCACTGTTCAAGATGTGTGACCGCGGCGGCGGGTCGACCATGCTGCAAGGATGAAAGGGTGGCGAGTATACGAGCTTCGTCTGGAGAGAGCTCTAGGCAGCACAGGCAGCGAATATCAACTTGGCGTGTCGCTTTATAAGCGGTTTCAAGTAGTAAGTTGTGCAATGGATCTGCGAAATCGGCTAAGCCCAAGTGATTGGCAAGACTGTGGATAGCCCCTTCACTGCTGAATCCTATTGAGATTCCGCGTACCCAAAGTCTTATTGCGTTGACGATGAGTAGCTCGCTCAGACTCAAGTCATCGCATTTAAGGATCGTACAATGATGCTGACTAACGTATTTTCCATCAATACTGGCTGTAAAACTATTTGCGGTAAACGCGTGCGTTCCAAGCGTTTTAAAACATTTTGCTGATGACAATGTTTTCAATGCGCATATGAACTGATTCCGTACTTTAGTTTCCATGAGCCATTGAAGAGAATCGTGCGCCTCTTTAAAGTTGTTATTGGCTATTTGCGACGCTCCCTTTAGTAGGATTAATTCATCATTCGTAAGAGTGCTGAGCGTGTTGGTATTCATAGTGATCGGCAGCCTGGTTCTGGTTAGTGCGACCACACTAAAACGATTGACAGCATCAATCGTTCTCTCTCGCTGATCTCCAGAGTCAAGAATACGTCCAATGGTATCCAATACGCAGCGTTCGAGTGGGGGCATTGCGGTTTCAGTGCCGGCCAAACGTATGGTGGCAATCAGCATGCGAGCAGGTATCGAAAACCGTGCAAGGTCGGTACGCGTAAGGCTTGGGGCTGATAGGCTGGACGTTGCTCTTAACGTAGTGTGTTGCATGCGATTGCTGATGTGCATTGGGAGAGTATCTAGTTTACAATATAAATACGAATGATAACCATTATCATTACGTATTTAATTAGAGACAAGCAATATGAAACGCCATATAAAAATCGATGAGCCTATGACTGACCAAGAGGGGCTGAATCTGGGTCACGATAAGCAGAGATCAATCACGCTAATAGATCAAATTATTCGGCAGCGAAAAACTACAAAATTGTTCCTCTCGGTAACGCAAAGGGCGCGTGCGGAACAGGCATGGACAGAGCAGCATCGATCAGAGCTTGCGACTGTTATCGAGGGTGCAGCATGGGCGCCTTTTCATCGACGAGCCCAACAGAATATTCATGCAAATGGTGATCTTCAATCAGCATTGCCATGGCGATTTTACGTGCTCGAAGGAAAATCCTGCACAGCGTTACTTTCACTGATTGAGCAGCAGGCAAAGTTGAATCCAGACAGCAAATGGTCGCGTGCCTGGCAATCTAGGATCAGGGATATGGTTTCTGGCTGTGGTGCATTAATTCAGGCTACCTGGTTACCTGATCTAGAGGAAGGTTCTATCGAGCCTGAATTGACCATTGGAAATATGGAGCATATCGCTGCAGCATCAGCAGCGATACAAAATGTGCTTCTTGCAGCAGAGGCTAGAGATTGGCTTAGTTATTGGTCAAGTGGTGGCATATTACGTGATCCGGATTTATTTGAGATGATGGGCATACCGCATACAGAGGTACTGCTGGGATCATTATTTCTTACGCCAACTGCAGTAGCGGAGACGAGGCAGATTTCAGGAGGCCTCAGAGATGAACGTGGTGAGGTTCGAGAGTGGGTCAGATGGATTGATTTTTCGTAGAGTGGCGGATTAGTTTAGGTACGCATGCCAGCTAAGGCTGCTGTGGTGGGGCGCAAGAATTACCAAAGCTGATTTGCAGCTAGAGTGATTCGAGAAAATGAATGAGTGAGGACTTATCTGAGTCCTTCAGATCAATGTAGCTATTTAGTGAACCAGTTGCTTCGCCGCCATGCCACAGAATGGCTTCATCGAGGGTAGATGCTCGACCATCGTGCAAGAAACCACGACAATACATTACTTCAAAGAGATGTGGCATTTCACGTGTTAAATGTATGTGTGCTAATACACAATCTTCAGTGCTTACTTATGCTTTATCTCCTGTTTCGGGAAAATTTGAGCACCTCGTCAAGTTGACTCGCAAAGGTTGGCTTATACCCAACACGGCTGTGTGATCATTGCAGAAGTTAGATTTAGCGCAATGTGTATCGGATGGGTACTTGTACTGTGTATTGAGAGATGCCCAACTCGGCAGGGATGCTGGGTAGAGGCTCTGAGGCTTCAAGTAGTTGCATTGCTGCCTTGTCCAGCTCAGGAACACCGCTACTGTTGATAAGTGAATAAGCCAACAAGTGTCCTTGGGAGTTTATGGTGAAAGAGACGACCACATCGCCTTCAATACGTCGGCGTTTGAGGCGTCTTGGGTAGGTTTTGTAGCGCTGTAGCCAAAGCTGCAGCTCTGTCTGGTAGTCGATGATAGCCTGAGGATTTCCGCCAGGGAAGTCTAATTCTAAAGGTTGTCCGACAACCGCAGCTTCAGTGCTTTCCTGTTGTCTAATCTCTGAGATTTCGTCAGCTTCGTCAGGGTTGGAAAATTTCTGAACAGCTGGCTCTGGCTCTGGCTCTGGCTTTGGTTTTGGCTTTGGCCTTGGTTCTGGCTCTGGCTCTGGTTCTGACTCTGGTTCTGGTTCTGGTTCTGGTTCTGGCTTTGGTTCTGGCTCTGGCTCTGGCTCTGACTCTGGTTCTGGCTGCTCTATGAGAGTTTGCTGTTCTTCGGTGATACTGGCTTCGCTCAATTGTAAAATGACACCTCCACCAATGACAGGAAGTGATAGTTGTTTGTCTGAAGCGTTGGGTAAAATCCAAATCCCGAACATTAGATGAAGTAACCCTGAAACTAGGGCGGCAATCAGCCACAACCATTGGCGCATGATGCTACCTGTTGAAGGGCAGTATTGAATTTGGATATGCCGGGCTCACAGGTTTTATGTGGACGGCGCTGTATTTTTTTCTTGCGCACGGATGGTTACCAACTCCACCTGTTGCAATCCCGCTTCTCGCAATCGCGTGAGTAGGGATTTAAAGTCTCTAATACTCACTAGTGAATCTACCTTGATCGTTAGTCCTTGGGTAACAATTGGCAAAGCTGAGTCTGAGCGAAACGAATTTAATACCAATGGAAGCCTTGCAAGCGTTATGGCCTTTCCTGCAAAAAACATGGAGCCATCGTCGCTCATGAATAAAATAGCGGGAGTCGTAAGCTGTGACTGAATGTGAGTTGATTCTAGCGGTTTGAGTTTTATAGGGTCGGAGGCTCTGATCGTGCCAGCTAACATAAAGAATATAAGCAACAAAAAAACAACATTAATCATAGGGATCAAATTGTTGTCAGAATGATCTTTGCAGGTTGATGCAACATCCAATTTCATATCAGCGTAACGCTCGCAGGTTAACGTCTTGAAAGCCAGCTGTGTATAGCGTATCTGAAAGAGAGATGATCGCCTGCAAGGCCACCGTTTCATCAGCATCAATGAATACGGCGAACTCATTTTTTAATGCTCTGCGCAGTACAAAATGGGGCAACAGTGTATCCATGTTTACGGTTGTCGTCTTGTTGATCGTAATCAGCCCATCAATATGCAATCTAACTGACAGGTGATCAGTATTTGTCGCGCTTTTGGTCACACCTGTTTTGTCCGGAACCTTTAAGATTAGCGCCTGCTGTTGAGAGAACTTCGTACTGAGCATGAAAAAGAGTAATAGGATAAACACCACATCGATCAGTGGAGTCAGTCCTAGCACTTTTCGACGATTAAATGGTTTTTCAATACGCATATGCTGAGGCGATATTGGTACCTGTTGTCAGTTCCTGAGATTCAATTCGTTTGATAGTGTTGGAGGTGAATACTTGCGTGGTGAAGTCCTCAATGGTATGCACGTGAGCATCAACACGGCGCTCTAGCCATTGGTGGGCTAGTACCGTTGGAATCGCAACGGCTAAGCCCACGCCGGTTGTCAGTAGTGCTTGCCAGATACCCCCCGAAAGCGCAGCTGGATCTACCTGGCTACCGGCTGTTTCCATTTGCTGAAATGCTTTAATCATGCCCAGGACCGTGCCAAACAATCCCAGCAGTGGGCTGATAGAACCAATGTTCTCCAACACTTTTAGGTAGCGCCGCAGGCGCTCGAAAGTGTTAGCAGCGAGTCGTTGGATTTCCTCGCGCAGCGCAGCTTCTGAGATATTGCTCGTCTGGCTACCTTGCATTGCTACCCATAAAATACGTCCAAGGCCAACTTGAGCGTCTGAAAGGCACCTCGTTGCATCATGATTGCGACCCTGCTTCCAATCAACAAGCGCTTGGCGAATCTGATGCCTGTCACGTAATGTCTCTTGCGTAAGTTCAATTGATTTAAACAAGATAATGGCAACGGATACCATCGACATCAAAATTAGTAGGGCAGAGACTGGTCCACCAAGCGCCAACGATGATGTGACGGTTTCAGAAACCTGCTGCAGTCGAGCGTCTAGTGAGAACGTGTCTGTTATGTCAACGCTGTCTAACAACAATGTAGACAGTGCTGGGTCGGCATGTGGGGGATGTGTCATGGTTGGCTTAGGCCGTACTTATGCTGATGCTGTTGAAACAATAGTTTGAGTAACTTCGAACCCTTCGAACTGAGGATGTTCTAAGTACAAATTGCTGTGGCTACCCGCATCCTTGTGGGCTTTTTGAAATGCTTTCGACTGTGTCCAGGCTTCGAAATGATCCCGAGAATGCCAGGTTGTGTGAGAGGAATAAAGAGTGTGTTGTTCAGTCTGAGGTCCCCGCAATAGGTGGAACTTTGCGAATCCGGGTAGACCATCAAGATGGGAGTCGCGGGACTTCCAGACCTGTTCAAATGCCGCTTCTTGGCCGGGGCGGATTTTAAATCTATTCATTGCGATAAACATGAGCAATTCTCTTTGAGTGCGATACAGATGATTGCAAATGATAACGATTCGCATTAAGATGTGCAATCGTCATAACTACTAAGAGAACTGTGAATGTATCGCTTTAAAATCATGATGCTTAGTGCATCGATAGGTGCTGCCCTGTTATCGAGCATGGGTGCGGTCTACGCAGATGGCTCTGTTAACGTCTATTCATACCGACAGCCGTTTCTGATCAAGCCGATATTCGACGTGTTTACACGAGAAACTGGAATTGAGGTGAATACCGTGTTCGCTAAAAAAGGTCTGGTGGAGCGATTGGAGAATGAGGGTGCCAATAGCCCTGCAGATCTGATTTTTACAGTGGATATTGGTCGATTGGATGGGGCGGTCAAGGCTGGAGTAACACAGCCTGTTTCCAGTAAGGCGTTAGAGAGTAACATCCCAGCAGAATTTCGAGATCCTGACGGGCATTGGTTTGGTTTGACCAATCGCGCTAGATTGATTGTTACATCCAAAGATCGTATGGCGCCGGGCGAAATTACTACGTATGAAGAGCTAGCAAATCCTAAATTTAAGGGCAAAATCTGCACACGTAGTGGCAAGCATCAATATATGACAGCTCTAATAGCGTCGGTTATTGCTCACAGTGATGAGGAGCAGGCTGAAGTCTGGTTAACGGGACTGAAATCCAATCTGGCTCGAAAGCCACAGGGTAACGATCGAGCGCAAGTTAAGGCAATTTCAGAAGGGCAGTGCGATATCGCGGTTATCAACTCCTACTACATGGGGGCGATGATGAGTGATGAGGAACAATCAAGCTGGGCAAGTGCTGTGCGGATTGTATTTCCTAATCAAGAAGGTCGGGGCACACACATGAATATCAGTGGTATGTCTTTGGTAAAGAGTGCGCCTAATAAGGAAAATGCTATGAAGTTGATGGTATTTCTATCTGGTGATTTAGCGCAGCAGATGTACGCCGAACAAAACCATGAATATCCAGTCAACAAGGAAATAATGCCATCAGGGCTAGTTCAGTCTTGGGGGGAGTTTAACTACGATCCTTTGCCGTTGGCTGAAATCGCTAAGCATCGAGTTACCGCTACTAAGATGGTAGACAAGGTGGGATACGACGGCTAGCGATAAAGGTAAGTGCGCACTCAGTCAATCAATGTAGTGTTGGTTGGCCGAGGGCGTATGTCTCGCTTTAGTTTTTTATATCTGCCGAAACACCTAATCGGGTCCGGTTTGAAGTGTTTTGCTCAATGAGTGGAAGACGTTAAGGCGCTAGCTAGATGAAGTCTTGTGTACTTTCAGGCGCCGTTTGTCTTTGCTCGTTTCGATGACTTCTCCATATAAGACTATCCTGTGATCGTTCAAGGTGTACCCTAGGTCAGCGGCGATTTCTTGTAGGCGCTTTTCGATGATCTCGTCTTTGAATTCTGCCACTTTGCCGGTCTTTAGGCACACAATATGGTCATGCTTATCACCAGTATCTAGTTCGAAAATGGCCTGTCCACCGTCAAAATGGTGTCGAGTTACCAAGCCGGCTGCTTCAAACTGTGTAAGCACCCGGTAGACTGTTGCCAATCCGGCTTCAGTCCCGTTGGCCAGGAGCGTCTTATAAACATCTTCGGCGCTCATGTGATGCTGCTCAGCCTCTTCCAAAATTTCAAGGATGCTGATGCGTGGCAAGGTCACTTTCAGTCCAGCTTTTTTTAAATCAGTGTTTGCTGTTGTTTTTTTCACTTTTGCGCGCCTCGCCCGTGAGCATTGGGTCGGTAATCCTTTAGTGTACACTCCTAATCACTATCTGATGCTGATCGTTCAGCTACTGCGTGCGCGAGTCGTCAGCATGCGTTTCGGGCGACCTTCTCACGTTGACGAGCATTGTGCTGTTGATCCTTGAGGGGCTGTGGGTGCCTGCGAGAGGCTGCAGTGGGGGAGTCTTGCAGTTCAGCACTGATTTTCCAAAATGAAATCACCACTTTCACTGACAAGAGATACAAATAGCTCTACTATGTGAATGATAATCATTCCTATCTGGAATGGTCAGAAGCTACGGTAAAGCTATGAATCCAGTCATTATATCCACTAAAGGCTTGTTCCAATCTCCTAGAGCTCTTGGCTCAACGACCGCAGATGCTATATCGCAGAAGACGCGGTTTGCAGATTTGCCTCTACAGGCCCGCTTGCTGCTGGCTGTCCCTCGTGTGCGAGGGCGTTTGCCTAAAGCACCGATAGCCGAACGATATGTGTTGGATGCCCTGGGCAGAATCATCGACGCAGGGCCTGAGCGTCGTCAGACTATCGTGGCCGTAAACTTATTAGCTGAGGCACTTTTGACACCTGGTCCCTTGTCAGAGTCGCCTGAGCAGACTGACGGTCAGTGGCTTTCATCGGTTGAGAACTTAGTTTTGTGTGTCTTGTGTAAGGTCCGTAGCGGCAACCAGAAAGAGGCGGCCCAACTTACGAAGCATTGGTTAACTAAATCATCGGTAGAGAGTTTTAATGCCGCGACAGTAGCGCTGTGCAATTCAGAATGCTTTAAGCGTGCGGGACCGCATGTATTCACGCCCAGTTGGAGTGGCGCAGCTGCGCGTGGCACGTCTTTAACATGCCGTTCTGTGTCCTACGTTAATGAATTGTCGCTGGGTGAATTGCTTGTGTTAAACGCAATTCGTTTGCGCATGCGTACGTTGCGATACGCTGGAATAGGCAACCGTGTCGTTCCTATGCTTCGCGAGCATTTGGCGCTGCCACAAATTGAATCCTTGCTCGATGCCCTTCTTGTAGAGTCTTTGCAATATAGTGCGAATTCTACTGATGTAAGGTGTTTTTGTAGCAAGGCCATCTCTGTTAATGAGGCACAATTCCTAGACGCTGTAGCAGCAATGTCTACGGGCGATAACGAATTGGTAACGCAGCAGTTGAAGTCTTGGCTGCCAATAAGCTCTGTTGAGCGATTAAGGGCTCGCTTGGAAGAATTCCAGTCAATTGTTCAGAATATCGGTACTGCTATTCCGCTGCGTGAGTGGGACTTTGCTGAGCTTGCAAATTGTTCACAGCATCACAAGCAATGTGAACATATCAATGAACCGCCCATGATTCATTAACATCTGGAGTCGGCACCGTGAAATACCCATTTTCCAGTGAACCCTTACCTTTAGATGCGCCGCTGGTTCCAATTCTGTCGTTCTCAATTAACGGGCAAACTATTGTAAGGCGGACACGATACAAGCTTTGGGAGTTGCAAAGTTGCTGGCATTGTATGGTGGTCGGTACGTGTCTTACGTTGGCAGAAGTACGCCAATCAGCACAAAAAGCGGCGTTAGCTGTTACACACAAAAGCGATTACGATATTCATCAGTTAGCGGTAGAGTGTGCGGCGGATAAGCTGCATCCGCTGACACAGCGGCTTCAGAAGCTACTTGAGCGCAAGTACGCACTTCAGGTTAAGCGTTTTCGGACCGCCAAAAACTCTTAAGAAATTACTGTTTTATGGGATTCTGGCTGGAAATCGGGCCAAGTCGGTGGCAGTCTTTGGGCGCTCATTACTCACCATTCAGCCACGAGAGAGATAGTTTTAGAGGTCTTTGGGCAAGTGCATATGATGTCACACCTGTCTGGTGCCAGTACTTGTGCCGACCGTGGGCGACTTAAGGAGCAAGAGCGCCAGCTTGAAGTTCTCACAAACGAGCTTGAAACGGTAAGGTGCCGTTATGCGCAAACGAGTCAGTCCTTGACTGAGCAAACACGACTGGTTGACGCTGAGAGGGTCAACTGGCAGAGGCTGAAAACTCTGTCACAACAGGCTGAAAAGCACCAACTAATGGCCGTTCATCCAAGTATTTCAAAACTAACCGCCAGTAACGAGTTGATCGATCAGCTGCGAGGTAAGATCAGTGATCTACAGCAGTGTGTTGGCCAGGAGAAGGCTCTTAATCAGAGTCAAAAGCATGAGATCGATAGGCTTGAGCGACTGCTGGCAGCAAATCTGAAGGAAGAACAATCTGAATCCACGGCTGCATTGAAGCTTTGTGGGCAATGTGTGTTGTATCTGGGTGGAAAGGCTCAGCAACGCAGGCACTTTCAAGAGTATGTGGAGTCCTGTGAAGGGCGTTTTTTACACCATGATGGTGGGCGTGAAACATGCCCGCACCGGATATCCGAGTTAGTTAGTCAGGCAGATGTGGTGATGTGTCCCACAGATTGTGTTAGCCACGGTGCGATGGAAAAAGCCCGTGCGTTGTGCGCCAAGCAGAACAAACCTATCGTATTTATGCAGCGGGCAAGCTTGTCCACGTTCACTCGAAGCTTGCAGAAGACGTTTGGTTAGGTTTTCAAGGTAAAGCTGGGGTTTGTAAAGCGCATCGGCTTAGAAAATTTGATATAGTGTAAATGCGAATCATTCTTATTAACATTACACTTAACAAGGAAATTACCCATGAGTATGGCTAAACCAGTTATCCCGATTCTGTTGCTGACAGCTATTGCGGGTGTCGCCCAGGCTCAGGCAATCACCCCGGCCTCAGTAGTTGACACCTACGCTGATATTGCTCAGGCGGGCTATGAAGATTCTTTGAGTACGGCTAAGAAGCTTAAAGATGCGGTAACACAGCTTACCCAAGAGCCTTCTGAACAATCGTTGAATAATGCACGGGTGGCATGGTTTGCAGCGCGAGCGCCTTACCAGCAAACAGAAGTCTACCGTTTCGGTAACCCGCTGGTGGACGACTGGGAAGGCAAGGTCA
>JBLIIE010000080.1:0-23497 GCA_047634635.1 Granulosicoccus sp.
ACAGTTTTCATTTACCATAGCTCCAGCTACTTATTTTGAAGACTACGACAGAGGAAAACAATGAGTTTCAAAGCACTGCTTGTTGAAAAAGACGACGAAGGCAAGACGTCAGCATCTATACAAACGCTGGATGAATCACAATTGCCAGACGGTGACGTCACGGTTGCTGTGGAATATTCGACGCTCAACTACAAAGACGGGCTTTGCATCGGACCAGGTGGCGGTCTCGTTCGACACTACCCACACGTGCCAGGTATCGACTTTGCAGGCACAGTAATAGCCTCTGATAGCAAAGATTTCTCCGAGGGTGATAAAGTCGTTCTAACTGGCTGGCGTGTTGGTGAAGCTTGGTGGGGAGGTTATTCCCAGAAGGCCAGAGTCAAGGCTGAGTGGCTTGTGCCTCTCCCAGATGGTGTATCAACCCGGCAAGCAATGGCTGTTGGTACTGCTGGCTTCACAGCAATGCTTTCAGTCATGGCTCTGGAAGCACACGGCCTTAAGGCTGGAAATGGCCCTGTGCTGGTCACAGGAGCAGCAGGTGGTGTCGGATCAGTTGCCACCGCAATTCTTGCCAATCTGGGTTATGAAGTAGCAGCCGTCACGGGTAGACCTGAAACCACTGATTACCTCAAGAGCTTGGGCGCCACGACTATCGTGGCCCGTGAGGAGATCAACGAGACCGTAAAACGTCCACTGGAAGCCGAGTCTTGGGCAGGTTGTATTGACGCCGTAGGCGGCTCCATGCTGGCCCGAGTACTTGGTCAGATGAAATACGGTGCGTCGGTCGCAGCTGTTGGTCTGGCTGGTGGAGCCAACCTGCCTACTACGGTAATCCCATTCTTGCTGCGCGGTGTCAATCTACTGGGCATAGATTCGGTTATGCAACCCTATGAGAACCGCCTGGCGGCCTGGAAGCGTGTTGCCGAGTCGCTTCCTATGGATAAGCTTGAGGCTATGGTGCACCCTGCAACACTTGCCGACTTATCCGAGCTGGGTGGGCAGATATTGAAGGGTCAGGTGAAAGGGCGTGTTGTTGTTGATGTAAACACCTAAGTAGTAGGGAACTGACTCAAGGGCTATGGATACTTTTTACAAAACACGTATCCAATCCCTTGAGAAGTTCGAGAAACTTGCAAGCTCAGTTTTTCTATCGGCAAGCACTACCGCGGCTATCCGCATCTCGGCATTGTCCTGATAACACTACAGACAAGAAGTTAACGAGACTGGAATTAGCCCCGAAAACCAAACATTTCGTTTTCAATAATACGGCTAGCAGTATCCTCTAACAGGCAATTTTCCCAATCACCCCGACCGTTTGGCAGCTTTGCCAACACATCGCGTGAATAGATTGTAAATAATTCTGGATCACTGCATTCAATGCCGAAAATGTACTTGTTTTCCAGTAAATGCTGATAAAGGAAACGATTGTGATCCTCTACTTCGATACTCGTAAAGTCGTGCAAACCGCCTTCGCCATCGAGTTCCGGGTACACGAACAATCGCGTATTGTCTGGGAATAATTTTCCAAAACCTTCCAGAATTCCACCTTCAACACCCACGTACATTTTGATGTCAAATATTTCCTTGATATTAATCATTCCGACAACAATGCCAATTTGCTTAGTCGTGTATTGTCGAAAATAGGCTCGGAGCGAGAAGTATCGAGTGTAATCCGACACCATGACGCTGTAGCCTAACGCGTTGAGTAACTCAACTCGAGCAATCAGATCCACCTCAGGCACCATGAGGTCTTTACCGTTGGTATCGTTTATGGATATTTCAGCCAATACGATGGAGTTGTCGTCAGTGATGTCTTCGTGAGCTTTGAACGCCTCAAAACCTTGCTCGATCATATCGACATTCAATCGTGTAACCGGGCGAAAGGACCCTCGCGTAGTCAATACGTTTTTCTTGTAAAGGATCTCGGCAGGCACTGCAACCTCACCATCAGGCTTGAACATAATTGCCCGTGTTTTCCAGCTGCGAATCAAATGCAAATTGATTGCACGGTTGTCTAGATCTTCAAAATACGGCCCCTTGAAGTGTATGGAATCGATTTCAATTTGTTTTTCGTTCAACCCATCGGAGAGGGAGTCGATGAGCTTCTTAGGATCTTCGAAATAGTAGTAGGCGGCATAGATCAGATTGACTCCTAATATACCGAGCGTATCTTGCTGCTGCTCTGCTGAGTTTTCTAGCATGCGCGCGTGAATGATGATATCCGATGGCTCTGCCTTGGGATACATCTGCACACGAATTCCACACCAAGCGTGACACTCGTTATCACGGTTGTAACTTTTTGCAGAGACTGTAGCCGCGTATGAGAAAAAGCGCGATGTGCGCGGTCGCGATGTTCCAACACGTGACACGACCAACGGAAATTCTTTATCCAGCATTGCCTCCACACGCGCCTTACTGACATAACGACCACTCTCTTGAGTACCGTAAATAGCATCCGAAAATTGCATATCATAGGCAGAAATCGTCTTTGCGATTGTGCCTGCGGCAGCACCTGCCAGAAAGAACTGACGGGCAACTTCCTGCCCAGCACCAATTTCGGCAACGGTGCCGTATTTCTTCTCATCAAGATTCAGACGTAAAGCCTTATTGATGGTCGACCGATCGCTGACTTGATTCTTCACTAACGTCCCTTCCAGACTGGATCTCTTTTTTCAGAAAACGCTCGAAAACCCTCCAAACCGTCTTCTGACCCATATAATGTATCGACCGTTTTCAACTGACGCTGAGTAACCCGGTTAAGTGCATCCTGAAATTTGCTGTCTTCGGCATCGCGTACAATCTCCTTTATAGCAGCAAAAACCAAGGGCGGACCCGATGCGAGTTGCTCAGCCATGGCCCATGCCCGCTTGTTGAGCTTATCAGCAGCGATAATGTGATTTACAATTCCCCAGCGATTGGCTTCTTGCGCATCTAACCATCTGCCAGTGAGTAACATCTCCAAAGCGATGTGATACGGAATCCGCTTTGGCAATTTGATGGAGGCTGCATCTGCAACCGTTCCAGAATTAATCTCTGGTAATGCAAATGTGGCATGCTCTGCTGCCAGAATAATATCGCAGGACAGTGCAATTTCCAGCCCACCGCCGCAGCAGATGCCATTGACAGCGCAAATGACGGGCTTATTCAGGTGAGGAAGCTCCTGCAATCCACCAAATCCGCCAACTCCATAATTTCCATCAACGGCATCACCGTCGTTAGCCGCTTTCAGATCCCAGCCAGGGCAGAAGAACTTTTCACCTGCAGCTGTGAGTATTGCCACCCGCAAGTCAGGGTTGTCACGAAAGTCACGGAAAACATCACCCATGATTCGACTGGTTACCAAGTCAACCGCGTTAGCCTTAGGTCGGTCAAGTGTCACTTCCAGAATGGAACCACGAACAGTGGTCTTGATGGGACTGGTATCGTTCACAATGGCACACTGGTTTTGTCGTGGGTCCATGTTAACCGTTCGACGCCCCTAGAGCCACGTATGTCGCAGCTCAATTTGTCTCGATGCGCCACTGGCGTATTTGCAATCAGGCCTCGTGGGCTCTAAGTAGCGTCCGGGAGATGATATGGCGCTGGATTTCAGACGTACCCTCCCATATTCGCTCAATACGGGCATCACGCCAAATTCTCTCCAATGGCAGATCATCCATCAAGCCCATCCCACCGTGAATCTGTATGGCTTCATCAGCGACCATGGCTAGCATCTCAGTCGCTTTTAGTTTAGCCATGGCCATATCAGCATCCGAGGCAGTTTGCTGGTCATATTTCCACCCTGCTTCCAGAATCATCAGTTCAGCTGCCTTCATTTCACAGGCCATGTCAGCAAGCTTGAACGATACACCTTGAAACTTCCCGATAGACTGCCCGAATTGCTTTCGTGCAGCAGCATATTCCACAGAATGTCCAAAGGCACGTTCAGCGCGCCCTAGGCAGGTTGCACCCACTTGCAGTCGTGTCGCCCCCAACCAATCGTTGGCCACGTTAAAGCCCTTGTGCAATTCCCCTAGCATTTGCCGTTTAGGAATACGACAGTTATCAAATTCGAGAATGGCGTTGGTATATCCGCGATGTGACACATTTCGATAACCATCGCGTACATGAAACCCCGCAGTTCCCTTGTCAACAAAAAAGGCAGTAATCAGCTTCTTCTTGCCGCGCGGTGTGTCTTCTTCGCCAGTTGCCATAAAGCAAATAGCAAAATCAGCAATATCTGCGTGCGAAATAAAATGTTTGGTACCGTTAAGAATCCAGTCATCGCCATCTGGCACCGCACTGGCCGTCATGCCTCGCAAGTCCGACCCTGCACCCGGTTCTGTCATGGCCAGACAATCCCATTTTTCACCGGTAACACAAGGCTTTAAATACTTCTCCCGCTGTTCCTCAGTACCTGCACACAAAATGTTTGAGGGTCTGGCGACACCAGTCCAATGCAGCGCATAATTGGCCTTTCCCAATTCTTTTTCATACAACAACCAGCTAACAGTATCTAACCCAGCACCACCAAATTCTTCAGGTATGTTGGCCGCATACAAACCCACTTCAATGGCTTTTTTCTGAATCTCGCGTACCAGATCCATATCCAGATGGCCAGTTCGCTCGATAGCTGCTTCATGCGGATATAGTTCTTTTTCAACGAAGGCCCGTGTAGTCTCGATGATCAGACGCTGTTCTTCACTTAAACCAAAATTCATACAAAGGCCTTCTATTAAAAGTGGGAATTACTATCGCTTAGCGTGGCTGGCCGATGGCACGACCCGCTCCCTCAGGAGTAGGCAATGAAGCATGCAGTTGTGCAATTTCGGTCAGTTTTTCCAGAATCCCTGCAGAGGGTTCACTGGCTGAACGTGTTGCCAATGACACGTGAATCAACAGGTGTTCTCCAGTTGCCAGCAGACGTCCGTCCCCGTGGTACAAGGTATGAAACACGTGCAGCTTTTTACCTCGACCTGCAAGCACTTGTGTTTCTGTGTAAACCGGCTGATTAACACCGACCTCATCAATATGTCGGATATGCGTTTCAGCGGTGAAGTACGAGCCACCCGATGCAATGTATTCTGCATCACAGCCAATCATGCGCATGAGGGCATCAGACGCATCACCAAAGCACTGCAGATAGCGTGCTTCATTCATGTGATTGTTGTAGTCCGTCCAGTCTGGCGGAACGCGTCTCTCGGTCGTGCGAATCGGTTTTGAATAATCAGGCTTTGTATCACCCATTTTTTTAGCACCGGCATCGAACAACTTTTTCTCGTATTCTGCCAACACCAAACCAGCGCCCCATTCATTGGCTTTAAGTGCCTGTTGAATAGACACCAGATTGTCATCACGAATACGTTCCAGCTCTCGAATATCATAATGCCCTGACTGCTCATCAGACTGACCTGCAATCAAATCTACCAACTCATCGTTGTACTCAGGCACATCCATGAGTTTTGTCCAGGGCCAGGTGAGACAAGGACCAAACTGTGCGAGAAAATGTCGCATTCCAGCCTCCCCTCCTGCAATGCGATAGGTTTCAAAAACACCCATTTGAGCGTAGCGCAAGCCAAAACCAAATCGCACGATGTCATCAAGCTCTTCTGTGGTGGTTATGCCATCCTTGATTAGCCACAACGATTCTCGCCAGATAGCCTCAAGCAATCTGTCAGCAACAAAAGCTTCGATCTCCTTTCTCACATGTATGGGCTTCATACCCAAAGAGGCGTAAAAGGTTTTTGCCCGATCTATGTTCGCCGCACTGGTTTGCTTACCACCAACAATCTCTACCACCGGCAGTAAATAAACCGGATTGAACGGGTGCGCAACGATAAGTCGATCTGGGTACTCTAGGCTGCTTTGCAAATCGCTGGGCATGATGCCCGATGTAGATGATGCAATGATGGCGTCAATTGGCGCAAAGGCCTCGATTTGCGCGTACACAGAATGCTTAATATCCAGGCGCTCAGGAACACTTTCAACAATCCACTGAGCTGCAGCCACAGCAGCTTCAACGGTTGCGCAAAAAACCACATCGCCCTTATCCGGACGCTGCGCCATAGTCAACTTGGCGTAGGCCCGATCAGCATTGTCTAAAACGGCCTGCATCTTCTCCTGCGCATCGGCTGCAGGATCAAACACATTGACGTTAATGCCATTCTCAATGAGTCGTGCAACCCAACCGGCACCTATAACACCACCGCCGATGCAGGCTACGGTTTTGATGGTCATAACGGTGCTTGCTTGGTCAGTTTGAGTTTTTCGCGCACATCGGCAGCATTCATGACGCTGGCGCCCATGTTCTCTATGATGTTGACTGCGCGTTCAACCAATTGTGCGTTGGTCGCTAACTGTCCTTTGGCCAGCATCAGGTTATCTTCAAGCCCGACTCGCACATTGCCACCAGCCAGCACAGATGCTGCAACATAAGGCAGCTCGTTACGGCCCAATCCAAATGCTGACCAATTCCAGTCACTTGGGACATTGTTGACCATGGCCATGAAGGTATTAAGGTCATCAGGCGCCCCCCACGGCACACCCATGCACAATTGAACCAGCGCATCAGCTTCCAGGATGCCTTCCGATACAAGCTGTTTGGCAAACCATAGATGCCCGGTATCGAATGCTTCAATCTCGGGTTTAACCCCAAGATCAGTCATCATCTTGCCCATAGCTCGCAGCATTCCGGGCGTGTTGGTCATGACGTAGTCTGCCTCTGCGAAGTTCATAGTGCCGCAATCAAGGGTACAGATCTCAGGTAAGCACTCACGAATATGCGCTATCCGCTCAGTAGCTCCAGCCATGTCAGTACCGGCAGCTACGGGTAAAGGCGCCTCAACAGAGCCAAAGACCATATCGCCTCCCATACCGGCGGTGAGGTTCAACACCACATCAATATCCGCATCACGTATGCGTTCAGTCACCTCGCGATACAATGCTACATCCCGCCTAGGTGCTCCGGTTTCCGGATCTCGTACATGACAATGCACAATTGCCGCACCTGCTTTTGCCGCATCTATAGCGCTTTTAGCAATCTGCTCCGGGGAACGCGGCACATGCGGACTTTTGTCTTGTGTGCCACCAGAACCAGTGACGGCGCAGGTGATGAAGACGTTTCGATTCATTGACAATGGCATGGGTAGAGCCTCTTGGATACAGCATTTGCGGCTGGCATTGCTGGGTGTAAGAACGTAACTATCGCTTGTCGCGCAGGGTAGCGGCACGGAGCATCCCTGTCTATATCAGGAAACCAAATAATAGGGGGTCCTCATCCACTATAATCAGCCGCATGAATACGACACCCTACCCAGACTTTACAGACCCTGATTTTCTGAATCAGCACATCCAATCGATTTTGGACTTCTACGAGCCCAATGTGCGGGCATCAGATGGCGGATTTCACCAATGTTTCCTGGACGATGGGTCCGTTTATGACGCTGGCATGCGCCACCTGGTCAGTTCAACCCGATTTGTATTCAATTACGCCACAGCCGCCCGACTTCACAACAATCACGAGCATTTAGCGTGGGCAAGAGAGGGTATGCAATTTATCAAGACCGTGCACAAGCAAGCAGAGGGTCACTATGCCTGGGTCATTGAAAACGGCCACGTCACTGATGGCCGGGCAATGGCTTACGGTCACGCATTTGTCATGTTGGCAGCCGCAAGCCTCGTGTTGGCAGGTGCGAATGAAGAGAAGCAGACAATTACTGAAATCTGGGACTTTATGGAGAACCACTTCTGGGATGAAGAGGCTGGTGCTTACGCTGATGAACGAGATGCGACCCTGAGTTTTTTAGACCCCTATCGTGGGCAGAACGCCAATATGCATACCTGTGAAGCCTTGTTGTTGGCCATGCAAGCCACAGGAGACACCCGTTACCTTGATCGTGCAGCCAGACTTGCAAAACGTTTCTCAATAGAACTAGCAGCTGTCAACAACGGTCTTATCTGGGAACACTACGACGCCCAATGGCAGTGCGATATGCAATATAACATTGATAAACCAGACGACCTTTTCAAGCCATGGGGCTTTCAGCCGGGTCATCAGGTTGAATGGACGAAGCTACTGCTCGAACTGAATCATTGGCAACCTAATGACTTATGGTCAAAGCGTGCGGAAGAATTATTTTGTGCCGCCATGGACAAGGGTTGGGACCACGAACACGGCGGTTTGGTGTATGGATTCGCACCCGACGGTACCTTCGCTGATGCGCACAAATACTTCTGGGTGCATGCTGAAGCCTTCGCGGCCGCATGGAGACTCTACAAACATACTGGTGAGCAACGCTACCTGGATGATTACCGCCGGTTGTGGGAATACAGCTGGAATACGCTTATTGATCATGATCAGGGAGCCTGGTTTCGAATCCGCAATCAGGATGGATCGTTTTTTGACCATCTTAAATCCCCACCAGGAAAAACCGACTATCACACGATGGGCGCTTGCTGGGACGTGCTGGCCAATCAGTGAATGCGCACGCTTGTAGGCCGTCTTTGGCTCTTTGCGAGAGTGCAACACATATATAGGAGTTGTTACGATAAACGACATTCCAGGCATTGATATTCGCGAAGAGCTCTACAGCATTGAGCAGGCAGAATCAGAAGCTTGTGATCGATCAGTAAGTTGGAATCTTCTACGTGAGTGGTTTCACGTTGGATAAGACGGTCGTAAAACGCATTCAAACTGCTCAACAGGCTTTTTTAGAACTTCCATTGGACGCTAAAAATCAGAGTGCTATAAACACAAACTTTGGCTGTATTACATTAATGCTTCAAACAACACCTGGGCTCGAGATGGAAACCCGCAATGGTGAATGGATAGCGGCCCCTCCCATCGACGATACCCTGGTGATCAATGTTGGCGATCTATTGGCTCGCTGGTCTGATAATCGGCTACCCACCAATGTCCACAGAGTAAGAAACACAAGCACCACTGAACGTTCTTCAATTGCTATGTTTCATGACCCAAACCCGACAGAGCCATCGCACCAATTGACTTGATGTCCGATAACTGCGGATATGAGTTTGTGAGGGCTGCTGACTAAATACAGGGCAGGAATACCGGAGCATTCTCTCACTGTGGAAATCTTGAGGCTGCCAAATACTTAACCAAAAACGAGTTGCCAGCAGGCTGAAGTGACTCAAGCTGACTGCTCAACTACAACACTAAGGCATATCAATGCTAGATATCTTCCCACGGAGTTAATTTGTAGTTTTTCGTGTTGTCGATATTGATTAGCATCATTATCAAACCGAAAACCATGCCCACAGGAACCGATTTAACAACAATTGATACCACACTGATACTTTGAGAATCTTTCTGTAAAAACACAAGTAACGCTGCAGCCAGTATGGCAATGTAAAAGGAGCAAAAGACAAACACAGACGCCGGCGTGGCATAGTGTGGGGGTCGCACCTTTATCCTTAGAAGCCGCAATAGCTTGTACAGTAATGGGTGTGATTTCTTTCGACCAATTTTTCTGACGTACAGCTCGTACTCTGCCCGTTCAAGTTTGGCCTCATAACTATCATCTTTCAAACGAATGGAACCCCGGAGATTGAATCAACTCAATCACCTATGATCCGGTAAACAGTAGTGGTTCGTCAAATCAATTAAATGGCTTGTTCGAGACTGCTCAAAATCGCAGAAGCTTCATCGATCTGAAAATCAGCATACGAAGGTAGATCACTAAAATTAGTAATCCTGTCTTGTTGCCTTATGCCGTTTCCGTCCATCCAATCATTGATCATATCACCAGCATCTGCACCGTACTCCCGATGAGCGTAGGCGATAGACGCACCAATACCATCATGCAACTGAAATTTGACTAATGCGAATTCAGCAGCCTCTGGCGCACCAAATACAACGGCAATGACATATTCAGTTGGCTTTAACTTTGTACTGGGTATGGATTCGACACCGATTACGATCCCCCCAAAGTCTTCGTAATTGGAGAGCACCGCATTGGCCACCACCGCCAAATCCTCACCCGTGGACACAACGGGATAGTAGTTCACCGTCACCATATCCGTCCATTGCCCGGTAACGCTCTGCTCATTAGGAGTAAATTCATGAAGATCCTCGCTTGACCACTTGTATAAATACTCTTGGCCATCAAACCAGATCTTCCAAGACTCCCTGGCTCCCACTTCACGAGCGTTAACATCACCAGTAATTACGGTGAGGGATAGACTGAGCGACATGAGTAGGATTCGTATATTCATTATTATTGTTTTTATTATTCGTCTGACTTATCAGACTGAATTTAGTGGGTCTAACAAACGTCTCGACTTAAACACCAGAATCTGTAGTAACCAAAACTACGAATACCCCGACCAGTGCTTTGTTTTTTCAGTTTCACTGGTAAAAAGGTTTTAAAAGGTGATCGGATCAACATTGAATTTCAGTGAAAGAACTCACAATAATTTAAGCTAGGAATTCGCTTTTCCTTCAATATACGAAGAGACACAGTCCACAAACGCACAGTCAGCGGAACCCAGATATAGCGCTGTACGAGCTTTAACGCCCCTTTTCGAATCTCCCTTATACTACTCACCTACCCCACTCTCACAGTGGCTCTGAATCTGAGCTTAACGAACATGACCCCAGGAATTTTACGTGGACCGATTTGACTTAGGAAGTCATACAAAACGGATTAGCACCTCGTCAACCGAGGCACAGAAATACTTCAACATTGGTCTGAACTGGAGTTATGGCTTCAATCAAGAAGAAGGTGTTGCGTGCTTTAAGCAAGCACTGATGCACGACTCTGAATGCATAATGGCTCATTGGGGTGTTGCTTATGCTGCGGGTCCTTTTTATAACAACTTATGGCGGCAGCACAGCCTGGATGAAGCCAATACAATAACCCTCCTTTGTCACAATTCAGTTCAGTTAGCCAAGCTGTGCTATCAAAATGCAACGCCTTTGGAAATACAACTTGTAGAAGCACTGTCTTGCAGGTTCCAGAAACCCTATGCGGTTACTGGTGAGGAATTTGACCGCTGGGATGATGACTACGCCAATGCCATGCGACGAGTGTATTACAACTTTAAAGACGATCACGATGCGGCAGCATTGTTCGCTGAAGCACTGATGACTCGTACCGCCTGGAACCTATGGAATGTCAGCACCGGTGAACCCACAGAAGGTGCCGATACTCTTGAGGCTTTGGAGGTTATCGAACGATCCATTGCCATGAACACTGCAGCGGGCAAGCAGCAGCACCTCTCTATTTTGCATCTACACATTCATGTCACAGAAATGTCGAACGAACCTGAGCGCGCTAGAGAGTCTGCAAACGTTTTGAGCACACTGTGCCCTGATGCCGGCCACTTAAATCATATGCCTGGGCATACCTACGTACTGTGTGGAGAATACGAGCTGGCAAAAATCGCCAGCGAAAAAGCGATCCGGGCAGATAATGTCTATGTAGATTATGCGGGACCGTATAATTTCTACACCACCGCTCGGGCTCACGATTTACATCTCATGATGTTCACGTGTATGTTTTTAGGACAATATGCCCCCGCATTAAAAGCTGCCGAATCAATCTGCCAAACCATCACTAAAGAGCTACTAAGCATTCAAGGGCGACCCCAGATGGTCACAACCCTGGAAGGTTACTATTCTATGAGGATGCATATTTTAGTGCGATTTGGCCGCTGGAAAGAAATTGTTGATGAACCCATCCCAGATGATGCGACGTTATACCCGGTGACTATCGCTATGCATCACTATGCGAAA
The DNA here is from genome assembly GCA_047634635.1 of Granulosicoccus sp. GTDB lineage: Bacteria > Pseudomonadota > Gammaproteobacteria > Granulosicoccales > Granulosicoccaceae > Granulosicoccus. The sequence goes on from JBLIIE010000080.1 coordinate 11,735, forward strand.
GGTGTTGCATACGCATTTTTGAAAAATATTGAAGCTGCAGAAGATCAAAGAGAATCGTTCTATAAGGCGGTGGCTGCCATTCCAGAAGAACGCATATTTTTTAACAATCCTGCTCTCGAAATTTTGGCTGTTGGTGAGGCAATGCTCGAAGGCGAACTGGCCTATCACAAGGGAGAATTCGTTCGAGCCTTTGACCAATTGCGAGAAAGTGTCAAGCGCAATGACTCACTGCATTATTCAGAACCGTGGCCATGGATGCACCCGCCTCGGCATGCCTTGGCCGCTCTACTCGCAGAACAGGGTCACTATGAAGAGGCGGAGGACGTCTACCGCACTGATCTTGGTTTGAATGATAAACTACAACGATGTGCTCAACACCCGAACAACGTCTGGGCATTACACGGTTTGGTAGAATGTCTCGAACACCGTAATGAAACTGTTGAGCTACCACTGCTTAAACAAAAACTGTCTCATGCCCAATCTATGACAGATGTTTCGATAACGTCGTCTTGCTTGTGTCGGAGTGACACTGCAGTTCAAAAGAGCTGCTGCTAACAATTTATTCAGCGAGAGCCAGAACATTGATCGCTAATCTCATGATGTACGAGCGCCCTCAACTGGCAGACGTACATAATCGTTTCTGGCAGTTGATTCGCCATCAACTGGCTAATGTTGGAATTGATAGTCCAGAAGTATTATTCCAGAATGCTGAGGAATTTAGCGTATGGCTGAATCCAGAACTCGTACTCAGCCAAACCTGTGGCATGCCGTACCGCTTAAGCCTTCATGAGAGGGTCAATCTGGTAGGCACACCCGACTATGGTATTGACGGTTGTCCGGCCGGCTATTATTGCAGCCCCTTAGTGGTTAGAGCCGACGACCCTCGCAATGACCTGCAAGACTTCAAGAATTCGTTGCTGGCCTTTAATCAGACCATTTCACAATCAGGTTACGCAGCTATTTACTGGCACGCACAAAAAAAATATTTCTGGTTTGATAACAAATTGAAAACAGGACAGCATCTATCATCCGCCAAAGCTGTTGCAGAAGGTAAGGCTGATATTGCCTCGCTCGATGCAGTCACGTGGCGATTGATTCAACAGCATGAGCCTTTAGCTAAAAACTTACGGGTACTCGAATGGACCGATCCGACACCGGGATTACCGTTAATTACAGCATTACGGCACAATCAAGACGATGTGTTTGATGCGGTCAGAAATTCTATAAATGAACTTGATGAGAGCGATAAAGCACTTCTGGGAATAAGAGGTTTGGTAAAAATTCCAGCCAGTGACTATTTAGCGGTTGCCAACCCACCATTGCCAGAATGCGTGATTGGTTAGTAGCAACCTGCTATTGAGTGGTTTAGTGACATGTTAGCCACCCACCTTAGCCTGCGTGCACTATATCGAATGTTTCCCCACAATCAGGCCCAGTCGAATACAACGAATTTATCTGCTCAATCGGAGACTAACCAATGCCAAAGCATGCCTATAAATTCGTGAATCACCCGGTCAGTGTTATCAATGGACTTGCTTCCAAACAAGTACCATAGTGGTGATTCTGAATATATAAAATCTGCCGGAGCCAGTGTGTAGGGAATGTCATATTGACTCATCATGAGCTCTGCTCTGGGTAAATGGGTTGCAGAGCTAACAATGACGATCCGGGTTTTGCCTTCAACAGGATTTTCTTTTACATGGTTTATCAGTTGCAATACCTCTTGCGCAGTATCCAGTGTGTCATTGAATCGCACTATTTTAGTCGCAGAAACACCTGATGCCAATGCCATATTCGCAGCCACGTCAGCATGGGCAATAACACTTTGGAACTTTGCACCGCTAGTTACCAACGTGGTACTGGGGCTTTTTTTCCATAGTCTGACCCCTTCAGCAACTCGAGATAACGCCGTGGCAGACAACATGCTGTTAGGTGGTCGATCTTGTGCCCATGTATGCCCAGAGCCCAGGATCAGGATTGAGTGGGTATCCAAAGGCACTTCAAGTAGAACTGGATGCTGATTCTCTAGATAAGAGACTAAGGTATTGCTAACCCGTGGAGACGCCGCCGCCATCAGGGCACAGACTGACAGGAATATTATGCCGTGGGCCGTTCTCGGAAAGCGTCTGGACACTATCAACGCAAGCAGCATTAACACCAGTAAACCAGGAATTAAATGCACCAGATTTGAAACAAGCTTTTTTAATAAAAATGCATTCATGAAATGAGTAGCAAAGTGACTTTGACACAGTTTACTTGAATGAAGCCGTTGCAGGCTTATTACGCAAATGGAGGATTCCTGGATAGAACTATAATCACAAGCTCAAACAACGCAAGGAGTCTGAATCCTTTCCTCGGCAGTATTTCTAATACCAGAAACGAAATAAGTATGTAGTACGCATGGGCAGCCACAATCACATATTACTAAAAATGTGATTTGACAATCAATCATCTGCTGATACTTTAAACAGCCACATAAATCCGCAGATAGAATTTAGATATCTCTGTTATCGAAGAATCTGTTACCTACTTAAGAAATTTATTTGCTTACAACACAGCTGTGAAAGTCTAAAAATTCTGGGTGTGGTTATTTAACAGCAGCGATACCTGCTGCATACCCAAGTACCACGGCACTTAGTAATCCATTTCCAGAAAGATAGCCACTATCACCACTTCCAGAAACCCCGCATGCGGCTCCACCACCAGCAAACAGATTAGGGAACACTGCACCATTGGTATGTCGAACGCGGGCAGTAGAATCAATCATCAAGCCTCCTTGTGTATGAAACAAAGCACCTGTAACTTTCACAGCGTAATAAGGCGCCTGCAATGAAGGTTCTGAGAAATTCCGACCAAACTCATCAACGCCGTTGCTTGGTAAGTTTACTAATGTTGATATCACTTCATCTGGCGGCAGACCCATGTGACGCGCCAGCTCATCCAGAGAATCGGAAACCACAATGGCACCCATATATTCAGCTTGTTTGAAATCCTCGAATTGCCGGGCAATGGCCGCTATCCGCGCATCAAAAATGGCTACTGCAACACCCTCGGGTTGAGACAGAACTTGTCGAGCAGCTTCAGAATAACCCTGTGACTCATCCCAGAACCGTACGCCGTTTTTATTAAGCTGTACTCCACCAGCTGTAATCACAGCCCAGGTAATCAAAATCCCGTGGGGAGAAGCTACGTTACCGTGCCCTTGGTAGGCTCCAAGATGCTTCAAAGCCGCTCCAAGCCCCTCACCCCATTTTATAGCCTCTCCCTGATTACCTGAATGACCGAACCACAAGCCGTGCTCTATCTCAGGCGTTAGGCTTGAAACCATGTCTCTATTACCGCCAAATCCATTGCATGCGAGGATCAGCTTTTCGCACCCAATAGCCTCTATTTCTGATAGGTCATGGCTATTACAGATGCTCGCCCCTGTTACTACAAGCTCCTGTGTATGCAGAATGACCGCTCTGCGATCACACAATATGTCTATACCCACTCGCTCACACGCTGCACGTAATGCATCGACCAGCTCGCGTCCAGATCGGGAAGGTAAACCGTGCATACGACGAACAGAGTGTCCGGGGTAGTCGAATTCGTTAACCAGCGTAAACGGGAAATCATATTTTCCCATCAACCACTCAATAACTGCAGCTGATTCACCGGCTAACTTCTCTACCAGATCTATTGAATTTTCGTGTTTTGCTTTGCTTTGTATATCTGTAGCAAACAGTTCTGCTGAGTCTTGTATACCTGCGTTTATTTGTAAGGATGTTCCCGCTGCAGGAATTAATCCAGCAGACAAAGCTGTTGAACCTGCTGGTAGTGTGTCCGCTTCAATAACCAGAACTTCCTGGCCACACTCATGTGCAGCCAGTGCTGCGACAAGTCCACAAGCCCCTGCTCCAATAATCAACGTTCCTGTTTGGATATCAAATCCTGTACTGGGCGATGGCGCTATCGATGGAACCAATGTAATCAAGTAGGGATCTCCTTTGCTGGCTCTAATTAGATTCGTTGCTGTAGCGCTTCCCAGTTTCAAGCAGCTGGGCAGTTCCCAGAACTTCATTCAATCCATCGAAATCATACATACGTTCTGTAAATGCCGTGTTTGATCCCGTCTTATGCAAACTTGCATAATAAGCCTTAGCCGTATGTGCCAGCGCGCGAACGATTCCACCTGGGAAAATTGCTATGGAAAATCCTAAATCCTGAAGATCCGTTGCATCTGTTATCGGTGTAGCCCCACCCTCGACCATGTTGGCCAGTAATGGAATCTGAGCTGAAAACTGCTCAGCAATTGTAGTAAGTTGTTCCCGGGATTGTGGTGCCTCGATAAACAAGGCATCCGCACCTGACTCCACGTAGGCAGCCGCTCGCTCCACCGCTAGCTCGAAACCCTCTACGGCGATGGCATCTGTACGAGCGATGATCAACGTATTCTCAGAGGCTCTCGCGTCTGCCATAGCGCGAATTTTCCCACACATTTCTGATTGTGAAATCAGGCTTTTCTCAGATAGGTGTCCACACCGTTTAGGATGAGTTTGATCCTCTATTTGCAACGCAGATGCACCCGCTCTTTCATATTGGCGCATGGTTCGTTGTGCGTTGAGTGCATTACCGAACCCAGTATCTGCATCTATGATGACAGGCAAGTCGACTCGATCTGCAATCAGCGCCATCGTATCTGCCATTTCACTTACAGACGTTAAGCCGATATCTGGCCGGCCCAGGCGAGTATATGAAACTGCGGCTCCACTCAAATAAAGCGCTTCAAATCCTGCATCACAAGCAATGGCCGCCGTTAGTGCATCATAAACACCAGGTGCAACCAGAATCTCGGATTGCTGTAGCCGCTCTTTCAGTGAAGCAGCAGTTGTTAGTCCATTGTCACTCATCGTACTAACTTAACCACTCAAGAGTGTTCTCACAACTCATTCTGTGCGTGACAGTGGCCAGTGAAAGTAGCGTGGCATCGTGCACTTCAGAGTCAAAAGCTGCACAGCCATCTGTGAGCATGACGGTATCCACGTTTCGCAAGTGCGCATCTCTTAGCGTACTGGCAACACCACCATTTGTTACGATACCGCCGACAATCAAGTTGTCGATACCTGCAGCTTTCATGATGTATTCAAGACGTGTTTGAAAGAAGGCCGAGTAAGCGACTTTCTCAATTATATAATCAGCAGGCGCCAAAGAATCGATCAGTGAATGACCAAAACTTCCCGGTGCAAAATCGCCTTTAGCCAAGAACGGGCGCAATTTTTTCAGGTGTGACGCTATCAGTGGTTCTCCATCTGGTCCAGGTATCAGAGAAAATTGTGCCGAAATATAACTACCACCCTTACTTCTCAGCGCATGCACTAGTGGTGCAATTCGATCAGGCAAGGCTTTTATAGCATCACTGCCCTGGCCTGCCCGCCCATAAGCGCCGTCTGTATGAAGGAAGTCGTTCTGCAAATCGATAGTCAGGATTGCTGTGCGCGACAAATCCCATGTGTCTGGATCGTTCAAATCAAATCCTCCTTGTATTCGATGATGGTGTTGCCGTACTCATCAACACGCCCTAGTAAGTTAGGTTCGATAAGCACGGTAGTGTCCGCCTGCTCAAGAATTGCAGGCCCCTGAATGATCATGCCGGTTGGCAACGTGAGTCGATCGTAAACTGCTGTCTCATGCCATTCACCACTGAACCGAACTGGCCGTGTCGATTTTTCCTTAGGTATTTGTTTTATTGAAGCTATTGATTCAGGCGCTAGCGTGTGTAGGTCGAATTTTGGTCTCTTGCCAGTAACCGAACTGCGCAAGTTAATTATTCTGCGCACACCACCTGAAAGTAGACGACCAAAACTATTAACATAAACCTGCTCAAACGCCTCAACAATAGATTCTCTTCTTGGCGCAACCACTTGCTCATTGTTTAACTGAACAAGTATGGGTACCGACAGCGTATGAGTCTGACCAACATACGCCATATCTAGTTCAAACGAAGCTTCAGTGGCTATGAACCGAGTTCTGGATGATTCGAGCATAGCCATTCCCTGATCGACATGGGATTGCATGAAGGCTGCTAAGGCTTGCTCATCAAGCGTATCCAGCATTGTGTTGATCGTCTGCACAAAATCTTGGCGCATATCAGCAATAACACAACCCATAGCACTGGTTACACCAGGATAGCGAGGTATTAATGCGCGGGTAATTCCAACTTCACTCAATAATGCTCCTGTGTGCAACGCACCGCCACCACCAAAAGGCATAAATACAAACTGCTTCGGGTCAAACCCCCGTTCAATACTCACCAACCGCATAGCACCAGCCATACGCGAATTCGCTATTCGCAGAATCGCTTCAGCTGCATCGAGGGTATTTAACCCCAGCGGTTGGCCTACATGGGTATCAATGGCGATTTCTGCAGCCGCTTTATCCAACTTATCAAGCCTGCCGCCTATCGGGCTACCAGCATCGATACGCCCAAGGACCACGTTGGCATCGGTAACGGTGGGTCTGTCATTTCCCAATCCATAAGCAACAGGGCCGGGATCAGAGCCCGCGCTTTCAGGGCCGATGTTGAGTAAACCACCTTTATCAACCCATGCAATGGATCCACCACCGGCACCTATGGTGGTGATTTCAATCATGGGCGTACGCACCACCATGCCAAAATCAATGGATGTCTGAGCACTAAGCATCGACTTTCCATTGGCGATGAGTGACACATCAAAGCTGGTCCCACCAATATCCCCGGTGATAACATTTTCAAATCCTGCGCTCTTGGCAATATAGCCAGCAGCGATAACACCTGCAGCAGGCCCGGACAAGGCGGTTCGTATAGGAAGCTTGCAGGCAGTATCAACCGCCATCACACCGCCATTGGATTGCACAATCATGAATTCACCCGAGAACCCTTTAGAACTGAGCGCCTGTTCCAATCTATCGAGGTAGCCTGACACTTCGGGTTGTAAATAGGCATTTAAGGCCGTTGTTGAAAACCGTTCGAACTCACGTATTTCTGGAAGAATCTCGTACGAGGCGGTGACGTGCTCGTTGTGCCATAGCTTACGAACCATATCCACGGCAGCTGATTCGTTGGCAGAATTTGCGTAGGCATGAGCAAACAACACAGCTACTGACTCGCATCCCATCGCTTGTAACTGCTTTACAGCGTCGTGCACAGCATTCAAATCCACAGGTGTGCGAATAGAGCCATCAGCCAGCGTGCGCTCTGGCACTTCCAGTCGATGTTCGCGATCGACAACCGGGTTAAAACTTCCGCGTAGTCCCCAGGTGCGTGGACGATCTCGCCTGCGCATTTCCAGCACATCACGAAGCCCTTGCGTGGTAATGACCCCTGTACAGGCACCTTTACGTTCCAGCAGAGCGTTGGTTCCAGCTGTAGTGCCGTGAACGACAACAGCTATATTTGTAAAATTATCGACATGTTGTTCAATGCCAAGCAGAAAACCACTGGATTGATCCGGCCGCGATGTAGGTACCTTGGCAACGGAGGCGGTTCCATCTTTATCGTTCAACACAAAGACATCGGTGAAAGTGCCTCCGACATCAACACCCACCATACTCCCCGTGCTGTTCATATCCTCATTACTCATGATCAGCTGCTCGCCAGTTATCCCCATAATGCGAGTCCGCATGTTCCGGAGTGATTAACTCCTGCCTGACATCTTTTGCAACTTGCACAGGATCACGCTTGGCGCTTTGTCCATAACCACCACCACCCGGAGTTTCTAACCTAACCGCTTGCCCATGTTGCAATCGAATCCCTCGCATTTTCGACACCATTTCAGGTTGCGCCCATCCGTCATTCTGTTGATAGTGGAATACGTTCATCGCAGCATCTCCGCCACCCACAATACCCTTAGGTGAGAACCGTCCACGTTCACCAAACAGAAACGCATCAGCGCCGTTCTCCTCCAACACTTCTATTTCATAGATGGCACCCATACCACCACGATGTTGGCCAGCCCCTGCACTATCAGGGCGAAGCGCCCACTGTCGGAACATAACTGGATAAGCTGCTTCGAGTATTTCCATCGGCGGAATAGTTGCTGTTGAAATAGGTGCATTGCCATGATTGAGCCCATCGCCATCAATACAGGCACCATGCCCGCCTCCATAGAAACTGAACATGACCCAAGGCTTTCCATTGCTTCGCTTGCCCGCGATGGATAAGGCATTGATGGTGCCATAGGCATTCGCAACGACTAGTTCCGGAGTGGCTTTCGCGGCTGCCGAAAAAATCACATCAATCATCCGCAAAATAGTTTCTGTATAGCCGCCAGTGGGCGCAGGAAATTCTGCTGCCAACAGGGAGCCATCAGGAACAATAACCGATATAGGACGCATGACTCCGGCATTGGCAGGTAGGGCCGGAAACAAATGCTTTATAGCAACATAGGCTGTTGCCACCGATGTAGGCAGCGCAATGTTGACAGGCCCTGCGCACTGGGCAGCAGTCCCCGTAAAGTCAATCGTTAACTGATCACCTTGGATTTGCAGTGCAACCCTAATAGCCAGTGGTACGTCTTCTATACCGTCGTTATCCAGAAAGTCCTCAGCGCTCCATCGACCATCAGGTAAGGCACTAAGCTCTGCTCGCATAAGAGACTCGGCGCGATCGCCCAGTTCTTTCAACGCTGACTCCACGGTAATAGCACCGTACTCTGTCAGCAGTTCACTCATTCGTTGAATACCCAGATCGAGCGCACCCAATTGACCATTCAGGTCGCCGCGAGCAGATTGCGGGAGGCGCGTGTTCCTCATCAAGATATCGACGATATCCTGGTTAGTCGTACCCGCCCTAACCAAGCGCACGGGTGGGATGACTATCGCTTCCTGGAAAACATCTGTAGCACCGGGGTTGTAGTTTCCTGGCACGGCACCACCTACATCATGCCAATGCCCTACAGATGCCAGATAACAGAATAATTCGCCATCGTGATAGTACGGACGAACCAATCGCATATCGGACAGGTGTGTCCCACCGATATGCGCATCGTTAAAAATGAACACGTCCCCATCGGCTAGATCACCTTCGGCTGCTACTTTGTCTATAACCGCTTTAACGGCAAATGACATGACACCAACAAAAATCGGTAATCCCGACTTGCCTTGAACGAGAGTATCTCCGCTCAACGGATGGTAGAGCCCATGACTTGCATCGTGAGCTTCAGCAATAATCGGGTTAAATGCGGCCCGAAATAACGTTGCGTCCATTTCATCGGCGATCTGCTCCATGCGACCTGCAAGAACTGCCAGCGTTACAGGATCAATTGTCATTTTATGCATCACTGTTTGTTTTTGATCTAATTTTGTAGCTTGCCATTGTCATCAAGTCACCACCTTAGTTTTTTGAGCTTCACCTAAGTCATTCCAGACATCCTGTCGCTGAATTTTCCCAGTAACAAGTTCAAAGCGATCAATGAACCGGATACCTTCAAAGCTTGAGCCATCGGCCCACACCCCGGATAGGCTCCCTCGGCAGTAAACAACCGTCACGCCGTCGGAAGAACCAAATGCTTCAGTGCCATCAATGTGTTTTTCAATACTCGAGTAGCGCGATTTCGACCATTCCACGAGATCATGCAGATCAAACATTGGCTCAGCACCAGGAAAATGCATGGAAAAATCTTCTGCAAGAAACGACTGTGCCGTCTCAAGTGCTCTGGTTCCCAAGGCATCCAGAAAGGCCAGCGCAATCGCAGACGGATCTGGAAGAGCCGCAGCCCCTTTGCGCGTGGTTCGTCCACGGTAGTAGTTGTACGTTGACATTTCATGAATGATGACAGTGACCGCTTCAGCAGGGGCGGGAACAACCATGCGAGTGGCATCCGTAAGCGATTCGGCCAGGCGTCTACGTTCATCTGGCGAATAGCCTTCGAGCAGATGCACTTCGAGAACGGGCATATAGAGACAACTCCAGGGAGATTGGACTTAGAAGTAACAACAGACTTGTATGGTTTGTAATACCGGTTTATGCTCCGACACATGCTACATCGTCTTTGATCCAATAGACAAGTAGCTAATTCAGAGTCACTTGCATGACGCTCGTTACTCATACCGATTTGCAGTAGGAGGCAATGCTGGCAGTGGACACCCATCGAATAGCGATTCCAGAAGGTGCCAAAGCTCAACGCGTATACCTGTCGCTGCGTGATGAGATGGCCAATGGGTTTTACATAGCCGGCGCTTCTTTGCCAGGCGAACAGAAGTTAGCTCAGCTGTTCGAAGTCTCCCGTGTGACCATCCGCCGTGCCCTAAAAGCGCTATGTTCTGACGGATGGGTTGAACGGCGCGCGGGAAGTGGCACGATCGTGTGTGACAGGCGAGCTGCCGAGACCCCAGTTGCCATGGATTTCAACACCCTAATGCCTCAATTGGCTGAGATGGGACGCAACACCACAGCCAGACTGCTGTCCTTTACCTACGGAGTGGCTCCTGCTTACGTGGCACAAGCCATGACATTGTCTGAAAACGAGAAGGTTCAAATAGCCACTCGGGTGAGACTCAACAACGGACAGCCATTCTCACATTTGACCACCTATGTTCCAGAAAATATCGCTCGTAACTACAGCGAAAGTGATTTAGCGAATACCCCTCTTTTTACATTACTGGAACGAAGTGGCGTGACCATCAACGATGCTCACCAATCCGTATCGGCCACACTTGCCAGCCCGGACATAGCCAACGCATTGGACATCGCAGTAGGTAGCGCCCTACTTTCAGTACAGCGCGTTGTTCGTGATAGTAACGGACAGGGCGTGGAATATCTCTCTGCTCGCTACCGACCTGACCTGTTCAGACTTGATATGTCTTTAGCGCGCGTCGGTGACGACTCAAGCCGATACTGGGAGCCATCCATCTCTTCTGCATCACACAGAAATGATGAAGAATGTGATCACACTGTCAGTAAGTCGAAAGGCTCATGAGTGTCATTGTACAACCCACCAAGACGTTGCTCGACAAGCTTTGGTCTAGCCACGAAATTCTATTGCGTGAAGATGGAAGCTCTCTGCTGTGGGTTGACCGCCACCTTGTGCATGAAGGCTCACACCACGCGTTTGCCAAGCTCAAAGCACGCGGTGCGACAGTCGCTCAGCCCGACTTGACGTTCGCTGTTGCCGATCATTACGTACCTACGCGAGACAGGCAGCGGGGCCGGGACCCGGTCCGGAACCACTTGCACATTGCCGATGCAACGATAAACCGCATGATCACCACGCTACAAAACAATGCGCATGAACACGGCATTGAAATGTTTGGCTTGGACGACCCTCGACAAGGCATTGTTCATGTTATTGGCCCTGAACTAGGTTTGACTCTACCGGGTTTATTAATAACCTGCGGAGATAGCCATACCTCTACTCACGGCGCTTTTGGTGCATTGGCATTCGGCATTGGTGCAACCGAAGTTGCTCATGTTCTAGCCACGCAAACACTGTGGCAAAAGAAGCCCAAGTCCATGCGAATTCAGATTGACGGCCAATTGCCTGAAGATGTTACTGCCAAGGATATCGCACTGCACTGGATAGCCAAACTGGGAACATCAGGCGCACTCGGTCATGCCATTGAATACTGCGGAAGCACCGTAGACGCCCTGTCAATGGAGGCCCGCATGACACTGTGCAATCTTTCTATTGAAGGTGGTGGTCGATTTGGAATGATTGCCCCAGATGCAACAACACTAGCCTATGTTGAAGGCCGGCAGTTCGCTCCGACACAATGGTCTGCAGCGAATGCCCAATGGCAAGAGCT
>JBLIIE010000081.1:0-23358 GCA_047634635.1 Granulosicoccus sp.
CAGCACGCCCCCCCCTGTTCCTCATTTGGCTGGCAGCTATCAACTGCTAGAGCAATGCAAACTCAACCATCGTATGACAACAGACTCAGACTAGACCAACCTCAAACCCATCCATCGCCGACTGATCGTGATTCATAACGCTCTTCGAGCACCGTCTTCAGACTCTTCAGAGTTTTTACTTCTGCAATGAAATACGTTATTGATCGACGTCTTTCCCTTACTTTTATCAGGTGTGCATTGATTCAACGCGTTACAGTGGCAGGCTTTTTCGAATAAAATTCAGAATAGGCCATACGGTGCGGTACAGTGGCGACTGTGTCTTCGTCTTCCTGTTCATCGTCCTCATCCTCATCGAACAGATCACTTGTCTCTTTAGCCTCCACGTGCGCTTGATCTACTTCTGCATCCCAGAACTCATCGTCGTAATTATCTGATCCATCAATACCAAGATATTGATCAACCTGCTCCCGGGCAGTCAGATCACAGTTCGGGCCAAGATCGATACCCAGTTGAAAGGCGCGAAGTTCAGCCAAGGCAGTCCGCAATGGCTCATCGACCAACCCGAACATAGTTAGCTCAAACAAATTGTCACTGATCCACTCGTTGAGTTCAGCGCGCTGCCACTTGGCCAAGGATTTGCGGTTAGCGAATTCAATCTGGCGGTACACGATAAGGCGGACGGTCTCGCGCAGCTAGCGTTCAGCGCTAAATACTTTCTTATCTAAGGGTACCGACCAGATTGATGTAAAAATATGCTCTAAGCGTGCAAAGGGAAAACCGCTGGAACGTCCGAAGGGATCGCTGGGTCATTCACAATTAGAGGGTCGTGAGCAGGAGATACAGATGTTGTTGCTTAAGGGGGTTTCGAAAGCCTCAATCAACAAAATTACAGACATGTCGAGGACCAATTTGTTGCACTTTATTCGCACGCGTCAACTCGGCGAAGTCTGATGAAAGGGCAACTACTCCAGTGGCGTCAGATCAGCGATCTGTCGATATATACAGAACTATTAGATGGCATGTTGAATTCCGCCCTCGAACAACTGACGACGTTAAGAGAGTGCGAGCACCAGCCCTCAATCCTTGATGATCACAGGTTAAATCGGTTTGTCGTACTACACACTGAACAACACGATGATCATTGGTTATATGAGGAACAATTCGCGCGTTGGAAGCGAGAAGCGATCAGCGATTCACAAGCCTGAGAAGTCAATCGATTGATTGCACAATCCTTAAAACTGAAAGCCACCAAGGAAATAACCCTGGCACTTGCCGAGAAAATTGCGCCATTTACCATCGATAAGATCATGGTAATGGGCGACTTCGATCTTGGGCTGAAAGTGTAGACACAGGAATAGGTTGTTTTAGTCATTGAACGCTCGGCTGTCGAACAGAGGCAGAATTCAGCAGCGCTGTTGTAAGCAATTTTTTCGATGGGAGCGATGGCCACTTTCTCTGGCACGAACTTGATATCCACAAATCAGATTTGCAGGTCAGCAAGAATCGCTTTAGGCTTTTTTGCCGGGCGCCTGCAATCTTGAAAAGCAATTTCACCAACAAAGAATCGATACAGTAATAATCACAGGTACGGCCATCAATATCTGCTGTGAATCATCAGTTCGTGATGCACTGATGCAAAATTTCAACGTAGTGATGGCGCATGACGGAAACGCTGCGTTGACTGATGAAGATCACAACGCGAGCATGAGTGCGATTGCTCAAACATTTGGTGATGTGATGAGCACTAATGACGTCATCGCCCTACTACAAATTTGACCTACTGGAGGAAATAGATAGGTCAAACAGTTCTCAAGTTTTGACGTCTTGAGATCCGAATGCGTTTGCATCGCATTGGCGATGCGTTACCCATTCAACCACTACATGCAGCACTGTTAGATGCATATAGATAACCGTTGCCTTGTTAAGTTAATAAGTTGCCCGCCCACCCGATAAATCAAATACACCAGCAGTCGTAAAACTGTTTTCTTTCGAGCATAGCCAAACAATCATGGCCGCTGCTTCATGCAGCTCCAGGAATCTTCCACGTGGAATTTTGGACAACATATAATCGATATGCTCCTGCGCCATTTGATCGAAAATACGCGTACGCGCGGCCGCTGGAGTCACACAGTTCACTGCAATATCCAGGTCGGCTAATTCCTTGCCTAAAGATTTCGTTAAACCAATTACAGCAGCCTTAGAGGCGGAATAGGCTGATGCATTAGGATTACCTTCTTTGCCCGCAACCGATGCGATGTTGACTATACGACCATATTTTTGCGCCTGCATCGCTGGCACAACCACACGATTCACGTGAAAGGTACCGAGCAGGTTGACTTCCATAATGCGTTTGAATTCCTCTACTGGGTAATCTGCGACCGGTGCGTTGCTACCAGCGATTCCAGCAGAATTCACCACGATATCGACACGGCCGAAGGCTTTGTGGGTTAAATCAAACGCACGCTTGACACTGGCCCAGTCGGATACGTCACACGCCGACGCGATTGCACCGTTGCCAATTCTGGTGGCCGTATCACTAGCCAGTGATTCGTCCATGTCCCAAAGGGCCACACGTACTCCAGCTTCACTCAGGCGTTCTGCAACTGCCCCACCTATTCCTTGTGCCCCACCTGTAACGATAGCTGTTTGATCTTTAAAACTCATGTTTTTGTCCTCGAATGCAGATTGTTCAGTTTGTTGTTAGCAACATTAAGCTAGATTGAGTCAAGTTCATTAATTTTTTCGCAATGGTTGCGACTTGATGATGGACGTAAAAATGCAATATTGAGCAAAATTAAGATGACAATCCGACTCGTACTCGATAGGAATGAGAGGTTGCCAGCGTTATCGAGTACTTGGCATCACTTTAAAGATAATTTTTTTAAATTGCACTTGATCAATAAATGAAATAATTAATCGGCTCAATGCTGATTTCCAGTTTTTTAAGGAACATTCAGGTTCCGCAAGAAGGTCACCCTTGATGCCTTGAATGAGGGCGACTGAATTGATAGGATCTACTCTACTTGAAGAACAAAAAGGATATTAAGTATGGCTAGTTTACTGCGTAACTGGATTTCCGTAGCCGCAATTGGACTCAGCATGGGCAGCGGCGCTGTGAATGCAGCGGAATGGAAGTTCAACAACGGGCTGCCCGAAGGCAGAAACGAATCCAAGCAACTCGATCAGTTCGCCGCCGATGTTGCCGAACTTTCCAACAACAGCCTTGCGATCAAGGTTTTTCATGGCGGCTCGCTAAATCTGAAGAACAACGATGTGGCTCGCTGGCTACCTAAAGGGGCGGTTGAGATGGGTTTGGTGTGGGCCAACTATCTGGGTCGCGACGTTCCTGCACTGAACGCTGTACTGATTCAAGGCTCCGTTGGCAGCTCTGATGAATTGATCAAGGTGCTTCCTGAAATTCAGGACATCTACACCGAAGAGCTTGCCGAGTGGGACATCGTGTCTACCGGGTTTATGGCGCTGCCTTTGCTCAAAGCATCGATTTTCTGCCGGGAACAGCCGGTGCGTTCGCTTGCTGACTTGCGAACCCGAAAGCTCAGGGTCTGGAGCAACGATCAGGTAGAAACCTTTACCAAGCTGGGTGTTGCCGCTCAAATTGTCGGCCAGAACGATCTGTACGTGGCCCTGCAAACGGGTGTCGTCGATTGCGCTGTATACCCTGCTCTTTTTGCACATACTATTTCATTGCAGGAAGTCACCAAGTACGCCTCCTACCTGTATCCGGTTGCAGGTGTTCCTTACGTTCTCGGCGCCAGCCAGGGTGCTTGGGACAAGTTGACTGCTGAGGAACAACAAGCAGTATCAACGGCGGCGGCAAGCGTGTGGGAACGCACCAACCAGTACGATGCGGCTGAGGAAAAAGAAGCAGAAGCACGCGCAAAGCTGACTGAGCAAGGTATCGAGTTTCTCGATGAATTCTCTGATGAAGATCGCAGTGCGTTTCTTGATGCAGCCTCCGACACTTGGAAAATGCTTGCAGAAGAAGCTGGTGGCAACGCCCTAGCCTATCGACAGAGAATTCTTAACGTTCTCGGACGCTAGTTGCCCCCACCGAAATGAACGATAATATTAAACCACTGCTGCTGCAACTGGAGGATCGGTTGCGGCAGCTGTTTGTTGGGCTGGCTGTAGTTGCGACGCTTGCAGGAGTGTTAATAGTGGTCCTGGTCGGTACCAGCGTGACGATGAGGCACATCGCTCACACGCCATTTCGGTTTACCGAAGAACTGGTGGGTCTATTGATGACGACCGCATTTTTTCTGGCACTGCCATTGGTCACACTCAACGCAGAACACGTGCGGGTTCAGATACTCGTCACCTCTTTGCCTAAACATGTGGCGCAACGGGTATCCATTGCTGCCGGTCTTTTTGGTGTTGTGTTTACGGCTTGGTTTTGCTGGTTGTGTCTGCCATGGTTTGAGTTTGCCTACGAGCGAACCATAAAAACCGAAGTGGGCCGCCTGGTTATGTATCCCTGGATGTCAGTGCTACCGCTATCGATGCTGTTAACGTCAGTAGCATTTGCGATACGCGCGGCGAGCGGATTCAAACCGCCCACGCCATTAAAACAAAACCCCTAACCGCGGATTTTCAATGACTGCATTTTGGGCGTTGCTGCTGGGCGGCTTGGTTGTACTGGCAGGTTCCGGACTTGCTTTAGGTGCGGCACTCGGTTTAACGGGGCTGCTCATTTTGCATTTTGTTGCCGGAGGCTCAACTTTTGTCGCAGTAGACGCTGTCTGGAACGTGCTGAATTCGTTCACTCTGAGCGCAATTCCGCTGTTCATCATGCTCGGCGAAATCATGTTGCGCAGTGGCCTTAGCGATCGTATTTACACAGCTCTCTCGCCCGTTTTCAAGAGCGTCCCTGGTGGGTTGCTACACACTAATATCGCTGTGTGTACATTATTTGGTGCCGTCAGCGGATCCAGCCTGTCCACCGCTGCAGCGGTAGGATCGGTTGCTTATCCGGAAATGCGCGAGCGCGGCTATGATCGACGCATGGTGGTGGGGTCACTCGCAGGTGGCGGAACACTGGGTCTGTTGATACCGCCGAGTCTGTCGTTGCTGATTTATGGTGCGCTGACTGAAACGTCTATCGGCAAATTGTTCCTGGCGGGTATTTTGCCGGGCTTGCTCATTGCGTCATTGTTCATGATCTATATTTTCGTGCGATGCCGGATGCAGCCTGGTTTGGCACCACAAGATTCACAGGCCATTAAACCGATGGCTATAGTACTTGGCGTTCTCAGCCTGTGGCCATTCTTGTTATTGATCCTGACCATCATGAGTTCGATTGCGTTCGGCTTTGCTACCCCCACAGAAGCGGCGGCCGTTGGTGTAATTGCTACCATTGCATTGGGTTGGTTGTGGGGAACTCTCAACCTGAGAATACTTGCGCAAAGTTTATATGCTGCCACACAACTTTACGCATCCATTGCCTTCGTGGTGATGGGGGCAACAATCCTTGCGCAGGCAGTGAGTTTGTTAGGTGTGCCGCAAGAGATATTAGAAACGATCCGAGCGGCGGCGCTCGGCCCGTTGACCGTGCTATTAGCCGTTGTACTGATCTACCTGGTGCTGGGTTGTTTTTTCGATGGACTGTCACTCATGATCATGACATTGCCGATTGTTGTACCGCTGATGTCTGGTTTAGGTTATGACGTGATCTGGCTAGGTGTGATCATCACCATCATGATTGAAATCGGCCAAGTCACACCCCCAGTGGGTCTCAATCTTTCTGTGCTGGTGTCTGTCACCAAAGACGAAGTGTCATTGGGCGAGGCTGCAATGGCCACTGTGCCCTACTGGCTGATACTGCTGCTCGGTGTGGCAATTCTGACTTTAATGCCGGAAATAGCTCTGTTTCTACCGACGTCTTTGATGTAGCCAAGCGTCACATCTGTATTTGAGTTAGCCCAGGTAGCAGACCGTTCATCTTGCCCTACGCGTATAGCGTTTAAAACCTGTCGTTCCTACTCCGAAAGTGACAATGATTTGGGTGGATACCACCGCCATCGATTTAGCACGATCTACTTATCAGCGAATTCGTGATTGACCAAATCCCCGACGGAGGATGCTAACAAATCGGTACTAGACATTGCCTTGTCATTCTTTGGCTCAGGCACAGGAGTATCAAATGCATAGTCCAGATTAATTTTTGCCGTTGCCATGTTTCCCGCATCTCTTTCCAGGCACCCAATAAAGTGCGAGGTGTGGGCATGTCAGTTGCCAGAATATGGTGCAATTTGTTCAAATTATAGCAGGGCACGGCTGCATACATATGGTGCTCTAGACGCCAATTCATGTGCCAGTATAAGAACTCGCTAATAGGGTCGAGTACAACAGAACGAGCACACTTTCTAAAATCGGCCACGTTTGATTGCAAACCACAATGCATCGTCACACCCACGAAATATCGATTCCAATGTGCGATAAAGGGTGATACGGAGATAATAACGAAAAGAATGGGATAACCAAGAGTTACTGCAAACACAGCAACTCCAGTATGAAACGCCAGCACTGTGCGGGCCCAATTCACAGCCTTAGCTCGTTGCTTGCTGTGACCTTCATACAATTCACTGCCCCATGAATTGAATGGATTACTGGTGTCATTGTTGGCAAGCTTTATTAAATTAGACAGTGTTGGAATTATGCCGCGCGATTGATACCCACCAGAAATATTCACGCTGAACAATTGAACGATATAAAGGAATCGTAATGAAGGTATATTCGGCAGTATTTCTTCCCGATCACCCTCTAATAACAGGGTATACCGATGATGGTAATTGTGGCTAAAACGATAGACTCGATAATTTAGCCAACCTAACAAACAGAACACCACCAGAAAACCATCGTTTAACCACTGTGTCTTGAATACAGTGCGATGGCAGAGCTCATGATTGGCTGAGGGAAAAATGAAGCTATCGTACCGTGCAAAAAAAATGTGATGAAAAATGACAGCCACATCGATTGCATAAAAAATAGAAACACAGCGCGCCAGTCACGATCCACAAGGTTCAATGCCCGCCTGCCTTGAATAAGCCACGGGCATCGTCGCGTGCAATAAGCTTTGCCAATACCTTGCGATCTATTGGACAGCGATATCAATCAATTTTCAAGGTTTTTTTAACCTCTGACGACGGCGGAAATTGCCGACATGGATTGTGTTAACGCTGAAAGCTCGCTCTTAGTTGGAATTCCTTTAAAATCGTGATAACTCAGATTCAAATGCTCACCTTGAGCCAATAGCTGCTTGGCCACTTGAGTGTCCCACTCCAAATCTACAACGTTAGCACCTGTATCCAGGGCCCCTTGACTGATATCCACCCGCTCATTTTCAGATCCTGCAAATACACCTCTGCGGCTTGGATGCCAAAGCGTAAACAAAGTTGCCAACCCTTGCGCCTTTGCCTCGCAGACGATATCCAATAATTCCCCGGCGCTGTTACCTGCTTGAAGCAACAGATCTGCTCGGATTTCAACACACTGTAGCTGGTGCTTAGAAGCGTTGGCTAACTCATTAATGCTCATGCTGACGATGCCAATCACACCTTGTAAAGGAAACGGTTTTGGCGTTGTATCGCTATTATCCATATTATGCATTAGCTCGGCAAAACACCGGTTGCCTGATAGTGATTTAACATTGCTAGAAGACGCGCCTGTCTATTGTCCCATCCATCGAGTCCGAGTCTGCGCATTTAGTTATGACACAGAATTTCATCCCAGTAGCGTTCCAGGGTGGCATCCAGGTATTCCCAGTTCACAACCCGCTCCAGTGGTATTGACTGCAGCTGATGTTTGTCTCGTAAGCTATTCCAGATGTCGCCATTAGACACCATGACATCAGCCATTTTTAACGATCTGACCGATCCCACTGGCATGAGTCTTAGTTATCTCCTCCGGCACAGCGATAGTAACTCGCCTGACTAGGGAATTCGATACCTGAAGAAATGAAGACAGGTATGGATATGTGGAATATTTTAGCTCAGTAACTTCTATTACAGATATCTTATGGTCCAATTTTCCGAACATCATGTGGACCTCAGCCTATCTATACCCTAGCGTTGCATATAATTCAGCCTTGATCTGTTGCCGCCATCTGTGGAACCTGTCGAGTCGTTATAACAGGGCCTTCCCACTCGGTTTCCGGATCAATAGGCAAGACGGGTCTTGGAAGGTTCTTCCACGGAAATCTTGTCAACACTGGCGATGTCCGCCCCTTCGTGTCGACAAAAAACATGTCTTCAAACTTGATGTATTCGGAAAAAGCGGCAGGCATGCTGCTTCGCACTTTGACGACCAAGGTGCGGATGTCAGGCACATCAATGTCAAATATTTCAATATGCCTTGGATCGTGACAACCTAATCTTCTGCTTTGCACAACGACTTGAAGTGTGCCGACTTGCAGCAAACACGCCTTTCCGAGATACACCGTCTTTCCGCTAATAATGCCTAGTCGTCCAACAAACGTACCGTCGTGCAACGCAAGCACTTTTACAGCGGCGCTCAATGTAGGGTCAGGGCGTTGCCAGTCATCGCCTTGAAAAACAGCATCGAACTCGGCACCAACACCTTCGTCATGCGCCCGTGCTGCTAAATCCGGATCTACGAACCCGGCGAAAAATACACCTTTGGCTCCCGATTCGTACAAACTCTCTAGCAGCCATAGCGTATTGCCCGGACCGCCTCCACCAATATTGTCAGCGACATCCGACAGCAAGATCGCTGGACTGTCAGAATTTTCACCGGCTTGAATTGTGCGCTCCATAGCTTCATCAAGATCCGTCACCTCCCAAATAAACCGATGCCTGTTCCGCCATGCCATTTCAGCCAATTCGCGACAAAGTCTTTCGGCCGATTTGGCATTCGAGCGCGCCGTGACAATTATATGCAGCCCGTTATCACTGGTATCGCTGAACGCAAACCCGCCAAGGATTGATACATTGAGAATGTCATCGTCGGCTTGTTCTTGGCCGTAGTTAATCATCTCAGCATAGGGGCCACTATCGGTAAATAAACTGACGTTCGGTGGCACAATGGGCATACGGATGCTGCTGATAACTGGCCGAACACCACTGATTAGCTCCCGTAGGATACCTGCTGCTTCTTGACCTGTTTCATATTTGTCAACGTGTGGGTCACGGCGATAGGAAACCATCGTGTCGACATTTTCAAGCATACGCTGAGATATGTTGGCATGCAGATCGAGTGTCGCAACAACGGGAATATTGGGACCGACAATTTCCCTAACCATTTCAAATACGGCACCGTCAGGATCTCCGTCTTCAGTGGTCGTCATGGCACCATGGGCTGTGATGTAAACCGCGTCTACCGGTAGTGCTGCTTTCAAGTCTTTACGCATCCGTGCCATGAGTACAGCTACGTATGCCGCATCGCAGGGGCCGGCCGCACCGCCCCCGGCGATCAAAATGGGGACAGGACACCAGCCGCCAGTATTGTCCATTTCTTCGTAAAAACCTGTTACTTCCTGCATCATTCGCGGATGTTGGCTTCTCACATCCTGGGTGATTTCATCCCCAAACATATGTATGTTCGCCTCATAATCCTCTTTGGTGAAAACGGCAGCAAACGAATTACACTCCGTCCAAAGCCCAAGAATTGCGACTCTTTCTTTTGCCATTATTCAGCTCCATTGACTGCGCACTCTGTAGAGTCTGTTTGATCGTTTGAAGTTCGCGCTCGTTTGAGAACGATAGAAACGACCATAAAATTCAGCCTTGTATCTTGGCTCCGAACATCGCTGACAAATCCTCAATGGACTTATCAATGCGTTTGGGAATACCCCAGCTCCTTACTTCTTGCCGGATAGCTTTTCCCGCACTGCTGCTCATTGCCGGACTGAAGTTGATGAAGTGTTTACCGTGCTTGTTCATTGATCGTCGGGCACAAAACGCAAAGCCCAGACAAACAAGTTCTCGCACAGTATACCCACCTCGTTTATCGCCGTCCTTGCAGTACACAATTTTCGTCTTCACCGGGTACATCTCAAGGCCGCATTCATGCAGCCAGCCTTCCAATGCTGCCAATAACTGTTCAGCTTCAGCCTGTGTCCGACAATGGGCAAGCCCGTCGTCTGCGCACCGACACTAAGGTAGGTCGGGGTATTGCCGCTCCATCCACGTATCGAAGGCATAGTGCATGAACAGATTTGACAACACGGGACTAATGACACCTCCCTGCTGAACTCCTACAAGCAACGCGCTAACAGCAGTCGTTTTCATGAACACAGCCTGATACTTCAGAATTGCCTTTACTCAAGCCAACAGTTGTCTACCGTGGGCGGTGTGATCGATATCCAAGTGGACCAAACAGTCGAGCAAGGCTTTCCTCAGTGGTCGTGTATAGCGCTTGGATAAAAATTGAAGTGGGTTGGTCAGTCCAAAAGACACTAGACGGTCACAGCGAATAGCCACCATTAACCAAACACCTTGATTGTTGAGAACTAATTTATCAACCTGACAATACGCTCTGGTTTTTTGTTTTCAACCACCGCAGGCTGCAGTTAGACATTTGATCGATAGACGTGTAAAACTCGTATTTTAGCGTCGAATCATCACTAATATGGGAGGCGATCATTGGTGGAATATCAGTCACGTTTGGAAAATATCCCAGCCGCTGAGAACACTTTAGTAGAACGATGCAAACGACGGTTGAGTCGTCAGTGAAGCGTTGGCGTTTTAACCATAATCGCTCTTTCTTCTCCGGGATATAAATACTTTGAAGTATTGTCTTGAGTGACGTTGAATGACAACCTAGGGTAGGCAGTATCCTGCAATGCAACCATTCGAAAGCGCCTTTTTTCTGCCCGGGCTAGGATATTTAGCCCAGACACGTCGAAAATATGTCACAGAGGTGTTTTTTTTAAGATATTTGAGGATTTTGATAAAGATATTAATATTATAAAACAATGAGATAGCTATATTCCATTGCCTTTTTACGTGAATCGAGGTCGGACCTCGAATACCAAATTAAATCATATAAGAAACGGAGACGACCATGACAAGACGCATCATTTTTACTGGGGGCAGCGGCAAGGCCGGCAGGCATGCCGTGCCGCATCTGTTGGACAAGGGCTATTCTGTACTGAACGTTGACCTGAAGCCTTTCGATCATCCGGGCGTTAACACGTTGATTACGGACATCACTGACAGCGGTCAGGTCTTCAACGCTTTGTCCATGCACTTTGGCTTGGGCAGCTATGATGAAGGTCACGTGCCCAATATTCCTGATGCGGTGGTGCATTTTGCGGCAATCCCGCGTGTGATGATCAATCCGGACAACACGACCTTCGCGAAGAATACTGTGGGTACTTACAACGTGATCGAAGCGGCCATGAAGCTTGGTGTGCGCAAGGTCATCATCGCTAGTTCCGAAACCACGTATGGCGTGTGTTTTGCTGAAGGAGACAAAAATTATCACGCCTTCCCGCTTGAAGAAGATTATGACAGTGACCCGATGGATAGCTATGGCCTGTCTAAGGTGGTTAACGAAAAGACCGCCCGCGCATTCGCGATGCGCTATGGCGCAGATATCTATGCGTTGCGTATAGGCAATGTCATTGAGCCACACGAGTATGTGAATTTTGATAGCTATCTCGACGATCCGATGAGCCGCAAGCGCAACGCCTGGAGTTATATCGACGCTCGTGATCTGGGCGAAATCGTGCATCTTTGCCTGGAAAAAGATGGTCTGGGTTATCAGGTATTCAATGCTGTGAACGATACCATCACAGCGGATTTGCCAACGAAAGAGTTTCTCCTGAAATATTGCCCCGACACCCCGATCTCTCGCCCGATGGGGCCAAACGAGGCGCCGCTTTCCAACCGTAAAATCCGCGAAGTTCTGGGCTTCAAGGAAGCGCACCCCTGGCGGAACTATGTCAAACGGTGATTGCCGTTATTTCCTACGCCCGATTCATATTACAAGCGACATGACGCGTGCTTGTCTTCACAACGGGAAACTGTAATTGAGGTTCGAACACAATTCGTGTAAAAAACCCGTTTAAATATTTTCCTGTGTGATAAATATCTGTCAGATAAGCTAATCAGCTCAATTTAGTGCTTTGCCGTGGTGCATTTTTCGGAATATTGATGATGTATTCTCCCAGCAGTTTATGTGCTCATTGCGATAAGGGGAGAGACGGCGCAAAGCTTCACCAGGGTACTGACCAGATTGATGTAAAAATATGCTGTAAGGGGTTAGCTATCATGGGTCATGTATCTCACCAGCTTCCATACTTGAGCGACTTCTTTCAGAATCTTTGCATATCGATAGAAATCCTCGTAACGAGCACACAGCATGTCCATTTCACCCAGTAAAGCAGAGTCCAATAGGATCTTAAAATCGTCCAATTGATGGGTCATGCAGGCAAATATTTCCCAATCATTGACGCCGGTGTGCAGAAGTTTTGTAAAAAACTCCATCGATACGCTCCGCGACCAGCTGACTATGACTTTGATGAACTGACATAATTGTTTCCGCCGTATCGAGTTAGCAATGGTTTTCTTAAAAAGTCTATGAAATAGTGTGTTTAGGTTTATTTCTTACAATATTTGACCATAAAAGCCAGTGAATTGTATGTTCACTATCGGCCCTACAATGACGGTCGTTTTCTTAGACAGGCACACCCTGACTTGAAAAGCTGATCAAACCAACGTTTTTGACGCTTGATTGATCAGAGTGCATTGCGCTTGCCGCATATTTGTACACCAATATGGACGGTACCCTATCTATGCGGCTGACCAGCGCATCTAGCTCAGACTCCAATTCAATATTATCTTTCGCCAACGCTTCTGCTTCTGCCCACAAACGCTGGAAGCGTGATGCGGTTTTCTGCGTACCCCGTTTACCCGGTGCGATCTCTTTAGCGTTCATAGTTGCTGTCCGTAGGCCGAGCTCTGTTTTATCGCAACAGTGTTAAGAAATTGCAAAGAGTTCTCTCTCGACACCACCGTTCTGTCTTCACGCTTGATAAAAGCGACATTCGCAATTGGCACCTAACACGGCGTCTAATTCGACACGCATTGGCCAACTCTCTGAGTGTTGTTAACTACCAAAATCCAGATCAGATTCTGCTCTGCTAATCATCGAATTACGTTCTAATGTTGAACCGTATCAAGGGTAAGAGGTCGTTGCACACCACAAATTGATCATTATAATAGGCATTAATTAATTTAATGATCATTTTAACAGTCATTTCTCTTGACTGCTTTATATGCATTAGCTTAAAGTGGCCATTATATTGCTCATTAACTAGCCTAATGATCATATAATTAGTCTTATTACGCATCAGGTGTCAATGATGACAAAGCAACGAACCTACTCGCAGTACGCACAGGAGGCCGCTGTGCTTATGGGCGCGCAGATCAAACTCGGCCGTAAGCGACGCCGGTGGTCTGAAAAAAATCTGGCTGAACGTGCGGGCATTTCCAGAGCCACACTGCAAAAAATTGAAAACGGAGAAATGAGCTGTGCCCTTGGATCGGTTTTCGAGCTTGCCACCCTCGCTGGTGTAAAACTATTTGAATCTGACAACACGCCACTGGCAAAGCATATCGAGCACACGCGAGACAAAGTCGCGCTGCTGCCACAACGCGTAAGAGCTACGAAAAAGGCCGTACACGATGACTTCTAGCAATAATAAAGAAGCCTTTGTCTGGATCTGGTTGCCACATCAAACTGAGCCTGTAGTAGCCGGACGGCTAGAACAGGAGAACGGCAACGTTTTGTTTAACTACGGTAAGAGCTATCTGGAGCGAGTCAGGGATCAACCGCCTGCGATTTCAATTTACGACCCCGAACTGCCGTTGCGCGCTGGAGAGCTGCCACTACTTGAAGGATTGACAATACCTGGCTGCATACGGGACACAGCTCCAGATGCCTGGGGACGGCGTGTAATTATCAATAAAAAACTGGGACAAAAAGGCGATAACACAGATACTGCCGAATTGGATGAACTGACTTATCTGTTGGAGTCCGGTTCCGACAGAATTGGTGCACTCGATTTTCAGTACTCGCCCACTGAATACGTGCCACGTGCGGCTAACAGCGTCAACGTAGAAGAGCTGGCAGCATCCGCAGAACGTGTCGAGAAAGGCGTGCCACTCACACCTGCACTTGATCAAGCATTATTTCATGGCAGCTCTATCGGCGGTGCACGACCGAAAGCCCTCATCCAGGATCATGATAAAAAATACGTCGCTAAATTCTCATCAAGTACCGATATCTACAGTGTAGTCAAGGCTGAATTCATCGCCATGAGACTAGCGCACCTTTCAGGCTTGAATGTCGCACCAGTGAGGCTGATCAAGGCCGCAAGCAAGGATGTGCTGCTTATCGAACGTTTCGACCGTCAATCTAAGAACGGCAGTTGGTCACGCAAAGCTATGGTCTCCGCACTGACATTGTTCGAACTGGATGAGATGATGGCGCGTTATGCTAGCTATGAAAGGCTCGCTGAAATTATCCGCCACCGTTTCACTGACCCAAAAGAGACACTCAAAGAGTTATTCTCTCGGCTTGTGTTCAATATTTTGTGCGGTAACACCGATGATCATGCCCGCAACCATGCGGCCTTCTGGAATGGCAAGGAACTGATCTTGACACCAGCCTATGACATTTGCCCGCAAGGGCGCGCAGGTAATGAGGCTTCACAAGCCATGCTGATATCTGGAAACAATAACCTCAGCCAACTGAAGACGTGCCTGAAAGCTGCGCACTATTTCCTACTCTCAGAAGACAGCGCCCGCTCAATCTTTGCCCTGATCACAGAGACTATTGAGCAGAATTGGCAATTAGTCTGTGAGGAAGCTGAGTTAAGTGAAATAGACAGACAGCTGTTCTGGAGACGACAATTCCTGAATCCTTTTTCACTACTGTAAAATAAATCAGGAACAGATATGCAAAGACGCATTCATTCCGATATTTTTCCCAATAGCGGAATATGCAACTGGCAGGCCGCTACTCAGCTCAATGATCTTACCGACAGTGCTAGCCCACGCTCTAGCATCCCTCTCGCACGTTTTTGCGTACAAACAAACAACCGTAGGGATGTGTCCTGCATTTCCACGACACACAGTACATGTGTCAACATCAACAGATAGACAACGGTAAATGGGAGCATTTCAACGTTAGTCCCTAGCCATCTCGTATTGCCTCGTTAAGGTACGGCAACCAGCAGCTTTCCCCGCACTAGCGTAATGCGATGATGCCATGAACAGCATCACTACCCAACTGGTTGATAGATCTTGAACACTTATGGATATTGTAGTCTTCACCGCCATTATCAGCTCCTTGTTTCTGGTTATCGCAGCGGCTGAACCATTGGCCGACCGCCTGCGCCTGCCCTACAGTGCTATCTTGGCCGGGCTAGGCATCCTGATTGGCGGTGGTGCCACGTTCTTTCTAAACACTGAGCTTACCGATGCTCTGAATCCGGTTGCTGAAGCGATACTGGGTCTTCCCATTCGCTCTAATGTTTTTCTGTATGTATTTCTACCAACCCTGCTCTTCCAGGCCACCCTTGGGATGAATTTGCGTCGGATGCTAGACGACTGGGTGCCCATATTGGTACTTGCCGTAGTCGCTGTAGTTGTAGCCACATTTTCAGTTGGGTACGCCCTAGCCTGGGCCAGTCCATTGCCACTATCCGCTTGTTTGTTAATTGGCGCCATCGTCTCCACTACAGATCCATCAGCTGTGGTGAATATCTTTCGCTCGATCACGGCACCGAGACGACTTGCGCGCATAATCGAAGGCGAAAGTCTTTTGAACGATGCTGCAGCCATCGCATTATTTGGCGTGTTTTTAAGCTATGTGACGCTGCGCATTGCAGAACCCAACATGGCAAGTGCGTTGTCACACTTCCCAAATCTGATTATAGGTGGCGCCCTTACAGGCTGGGTTGTAACGCGTGTGGCGCTTTGGATTATGACTTTTTTCGCACGCTACGATCGCGCTATTATTTCTGTATCGGTAGCTCTACCGTATATGGCTTACATCGGTGCAGAGCAAACCATCGGTGCTTCAGGCGTCATCGCCGTGGTAACAGCTGGACTCACCCTGAACCTTGCAGGACCCAGCCGTGTACCGCCCATCTCATGGACAAATCTACGAGAGACCTGGGACCTACTGGCACATTGGGCTGGTGCGCTTATTTTTATACTGGCTGCGCTGTTGATCCCAAGAATGCTCAAAGAAGTGCGCCTTGACGATATCGTGCTTGTGTTGGTTGTCATTGCTGCCGCTATTGCGGCAAGGGCAGCTATTCTATTCGTCTTCATGCCACTACTAACGGGTCTGCGTCTTTCGCCAACCGTTGAATTACCCTACCGCGTGGCGATTCTCTGGGGAGGTCTGCGTGGCGCTTTAACACTCGCCCTCGCTCTGGCAGTGACAGAGAGTCAAACGGTACCTATTGAAATCAAACGTCTCGTCGGTATTCTGGCAACGGGATTTACATTGTTCACCCTGATTGTCCAAGGCACAACACTGCGGTGGGTTATTGGTCTTTTAAAGCTTGATCGATTATCACCTGTTGATCAGGCATTGTCTAACCAAGTGGTGGCTGTTGCCTTGCAAACCGTTCGTGAAGACCTGGGGGAAACAACCAAAATGTTCCAGCTTCCACATGGAATCGCACGCGATGAAGCCAAACAATTCGCAGTAAGAGTGGATGATGCTGTTCATCTGGCAGAGGACGATGAGGGGCTCAGCGCGCGTGACCGCATCACACTTGGACTGATAGCATTGGCAATTGCGGAACGTAACGCCATCCTTGAGCGAATTCGGGAAAGAACCTTTCCGCAGCGTTTGGCTGAACGGGCGATAGCTGACGCTGATCGTCTCATTGATGGGGCTCGCAGCTCGGGACGCACAGGTTATGATCGCGCTGCAAAGAAAAGTGTCAGCTACAGGCGCCACCATCATATAACCTTATTTGCGCACAACCATCTTCGATGGTCGGCACCATTGGCCCGCCGCAGTCAGCAACGGTTTGAGATTCTCGTGTCGCAACGTGTCATTTTTGGCGATTTGGAGGGCTTCCTCAATGCGCGTATACAGCGCTTGCATGGTCGCCGCGTTGCACAACTGCTGCAACAGATACTAAGTAGACGTAAGACGATGGTAGAAAAGGCCCTAGAGGGATTGCGCCTGCAGTTCCCCGGGTATGCTGAGGAACTCGGACGCCGCATCATCCAACGCACAG
The DNA here is from genome assembly GCA_047634635.1 of Granulosicoccus sp. Lineage (GTDB taxonomy): Bacteria > Pseudomonadota > Gammaproteobacteria > Granulosicoccales > Granulosicoccaceae > Granulosicoccus. The sequence continues at coordinate 17,252 of JBLIIE010000081.1, forward strand.
CACTGCGGCTTGAAGAACGAGAGTACGCCTCACTTCGGCAACAGGGCCTCGTTGGTGCTGAACTTCATACGTCTCTGATTAATGAGATAGCCAAACGTCGCGCCTCTGCAGAGCAACGATTGCAGCTTGATCTTGCGGTACAGCGTGCTGAACTGGTTAAGCAATACCCTTTGTTTGCAGACCTTGACGATGAAAGCTTGCAACAGCTTGCCCAGAATTTGCAAACTCGCTATGTCAACGCTGGCACAGTGATTATTAGTAAAGACAAAATTGAAAAAAAGGTGTACTTCATAGCATCTGGAGCAGTCGAATTGGAATCTGCAGGCCGGTTGTCTCAACTTGGACTGGGCGAGATATTCGGCTTAATGACATTTTTACCGGGTAAGTATCGACGTATCAGAGTGCGTGCTATTGTTCCATCAACGCTATTGGTTTTGGACGAAGTCAAATTTCGAAGATTACTTGAGGACAATCCGAGGTTGCTGCAGGCTGTACACGCTAAAACCAAAACCTGAAGCAGGTCGTACCATAGCGATCGTTTATTGGATATCCGCTAAGCTCCAGAAAGTAACTGCTGCAGCAAATTCCGCTGCGTGAAACGCCGCTGCATCCGTTCCCGAAGGGTCACTATCGAAACGACCCAATTGTTGCGCAAGATCGAAAAAGCCGGGTGCCGGCAGTCCACTTCGCCCACGACTAATCACAAACGCAGCGATAAAAGGGTGCTCGTTCATCACATCTTCTTTCATCAAATACTCGAGTGCTTCCGTGATCTGATGAATCGTGTTCGGCGGCGTAAGCTTCAGGGCGTCGGCGAGCGCCTTATAGGTAATCGGCTCCACCCGAGAGGCGATCTGTTGAAGATATGTCCGGACGCGCTGAGCCAACGCAGGGGTTTGCACCGCCTCAACTTCTTGCATGTTTAGTGACCCACAACACTAGATATTGATTGTTCTAAAGCAGTCTATCAGTGACACGCTTAGAAAACCCTGAGTTCATTGACAAAATGCATGTAGTTCACGACGTGAGACTGTGTAGCCTTCTCTGCATGCATAGACTCTCTGCCCGCAACGGTGGCTGTCCAAATACCATTATCTGCGAAGTATCTCAGAGGGCAACTTAGCCAGCCACAACTCAATAAAACTGCACATCAATTGAATGAACGTCCAAGAAAGAATTTAGAGTAAGAAACACCCACAGAACGATTTGAAGCATGTGTTGCGTCGATCAGTTGCACCCCCCTTATCTGGACTTAGAGATTTAATTGGTTCGGCATTACTGATTTGATTCTTTGATCTTGGCCATTCGCTCCATGCTCTTGAGTGACCAAGTCTCAGTGAATTCATAAAACACATCAACCCTCCGGTCGTTAGTTGGCAGAATAATCCAAGGCTGTTTTGAGCGGCAGTAAATATGCACATCTGGCAAAAAACGGTCTGGCTCATCAAGCGTGCCGACGCGTATGAATCGGATAAGCTCCCGTAAACCGCCCATGTGGTAGTTACTCCAAACCGCGACCTTGCATTTAATGCATCGAGTAATGTCCTGGCCAGTGCCGCTAGGTGTCGGAACTGAAACGCACTCTACTTTGCCCGAAAGCAACTCCACCCTATCAGCTTCAAATAAAGCATTCAGCGCAAAGGAAGAACCGGAGTTTTTTTGGCAATCGCGGCAATGGCAGCAATGTACGATCATAGGTTCCGAAGTTGCCTGGTAGCGCACATGACCGCATGTGCAGCCACCTTCGCTTGTTTGGGGTTTGTTGTACATGGACATGGCTTCCTCTATTTTAATTTGTTTCCGCTAAAGAACTGTGTAGTGAAAATGCAAGCGCATTAAAAGGAAGCTGCCAAAACTTCATAATAGTAAGTGCACTACGCCGTGACGATATCCGATTTATAGCTTTCCATGAAGGCCATCACTTCAGCTCCTTCGGTTTCACCAACGCCAAGCGAACCCGCAACACTGACGACAAGCTCCATCAATCGCGCCCAGTCGGTTTCAGTTATCCCCATGCCTTGATGTGCCAGAGCCATGTCGCGACCGGTGTAGTACATCTGCCCACCGGTCTGGTTGACCAGATAGTCGATCAGGATTTGCAATTCACGGGCGTTGCGGTCGGCACCACGATTTTCCCAAAAACGTCCCAGAACATCATCCTCTCGTGCCAGGCCGATCAGTTTGGTTGCGAACATCGCGATTGCGTCATAGCCGCCAAGGCGATAGTAGAGTGAAGTTGTCATTTTTGATATGTCCATAATTTGTGTTGAAATTCAGCTATTGCTTTTTTTCCATTTCCACATGGATTGTTCAGACAATCTTGATCTCGACTGTTACTGGCGTTTCTCGGCGACAGCCGTCAGCCACCGGAGAATGAGTCACCGCGTAGTCAACGATCTCGCGCAGGACGTCTTCAGTTACCCCCGCAGCGCCAATAGTGACGAAGGTTCGCAGACTCAAAGGCCCAGCAGGAACCGATTTGTCCAAGCCGAACAGTCCACGATCGTCAGAAACGCTGTCAGTCGTGACCTCGAGCGTGTCTAGCGTAAACCCCAGTTGTGCGGCGTGTAACGCAATTCTGGTGGCATCGCAAGTTGCAAGGGCAGCACGCGACAACCAGCCCGGTGAGGGTGCCGTCTCGCCCCCTCCGATGGCCTTTGGCATGTCCGTTACGATGGTTTCACCACCCACACCCGTGGCCCGGCACCGCAGGCCATCTTCCATAACCGCAGTGATCGGCGCGGCGGTGCTCAATGCGTCTTTCGGATTCTCTGTCAAGTACGCGATAACATCTTTTACTGAATTCTGAATGTGTTCAACAGACATTGTTGTTCTCCCATTTTAGGTTCTTACTCGATATACCAACATTGTTTTCTAGTGCTGTGGGGCTCTTACGCGTAGCCAGTTTCCAATCCCCAGTGAGTAGAGCCAGATCTCTATATACAAGTAATGCGCGGTACCATAGTATTACTATGTTGGATATTGTGAATCAGAGAAAAATCGACATCCGGTTTGTAAAAATGCACATAACAGAGGACAACCGATGCAGTGGGATGACGCGCGCATATTTCTGGCTGTAGCTCGGGAAGGATCCTTTAACGGTGCCGCTAAGCGGTTAGGTGTGCAGCATTCGACTGTTTCGCGTCGTATTCATGCCTTGGAGAAAAAGCTCGCAGCGCTGTTAGTTGAACGCAAACCGACCGGGTATGTCCTGACCGAGGCCGGAAAAGAGTTGAAACGGTCCGCTTGCCTGATCGAGAAAGAACTTTTGTCCTTTGAAGGGATAGTCGGCGGGCAATCTGAAGACATCGCAGGGGAGCTGCGGATCACAGCAATTGCTAACATGGCATCGACGGTACTGATGCCTTATTTCGCACGTTTCAGTGTGGCCTATCCCAAAATCGACCTCAAAATTCTAGTCACTAATGACTCGGTACGGCTATCCGAACGTGACGCCGACGTTGCCCTCCGACAAACCAACACACCTTTGGATACGTTGATTGGCACACGTCTGACAACAGTGTCTTCGGCCGTTTATGGTGCGTGCGATTACTGCGCGGCGGTTAAATCTGGACAGGCGACAGAAAAATGGATCGGTGTTGACTGCTGCGAGTATCACAGAACGTGGACCAAGCAAGCCTGGCCACAAGCTGATCATGAATTTTACGTCGACGAAACCTCGCTTACAGTTGCGGCATTGAAAGAAGGTCTAGGCGTTGGTTTCCTACCATGCTTTTTGGCCGATACTGACCCTGAGCTGGCAAGATTTCACGAGCCTCAAAAGCAACATGAACTTGGACTCTGGCTGTTGTATCACCGTGATTTGCGCAACAACAAACGTGTGGCCTTGTTCCGCGAGCATATGCAGCGAGAGATCAAACAAGCCACCGCTCTATTCAATGGTGCAGTGCCTACTTCGTAATAAGCAGTTGCCCTAGCTTGTCAACGACGTCTATATCAGCTCAAAATCTATATGCCGCTGTCGGCTTCAATCATTTTTCTGCCAGGGTAAACTTTCTTGATAATGCAATTATGTGTGAATAGACAAGCGGCTGAATTATCTTCTTTGCCGAGCTTCGTCACTTGTTGAAATAAGCGATAATAAATAGGAATTCATACGTTCGTAACCATGGCTATTCCAGTCTAGCCGCATTGTCAAAAAAATGCCCACTTTGAAAATTCCACAGTAATAAGCGTGACAATATTGCTATCCCTTCTGTGTTGACGAATATTGAATTTAACCTTGAATAAAACGGTTTTTCGCAACAATAAGTAGCCATAGATTAGCAGATTTTTAAATAGTCAATGCATAAGGACTAGCCGGAAAACCACTAAAACTTTGTACCAGCTCAGTCAGTCTATTTAGGTTACTCGAAGGTTAAACGACAAACATGCTTGTGCGGCAAAAACAGGAAGCCTTTATATCAAGATCAGACCGTGCAAGCGCAACATCCAAGCGCGGTTTAATTCTACGAGCTTCGCTAAGCATACCGAGACTCTGGTAGCACTCGTGTAATCCCATCAGTGCCCAAACATTGTCGGGATGCTGGTTGGATCTGATGACCGTGGAATTGAAACCCAGATCTGACTCATAGGTTTCCATCGCCTCAAAAACTTGGTTCTGCTCAAGCAACAAAGCACCCAAAGCATGACGACAGGGCATCATCCAACCCCACGGCTCATCGTAAGGTAGAGCATCCTCTTTTTTTACAGCGAGACGAAGATACTTAAATGCAAGCTCGTAATTACCGGCATGATATTCGATTTCACCATTCAACATTTCTCGTGCCACTCCTAAAATTTCTTGACACGACACCACATGGATATAACGGGTATCAGATACGTTGGCTGCGTGTTCTTCAAAATCCTGTAACGAATTGCGTGCAGATTCGTCATGTCCAAGGGCCGCATACGCCACACCTTTGCCATAACAGTTCATAGCGGCCGATGTGCAATAAAATTTTGGATCCTCAGGCATGGGATTGTCCAACAAGCTTTGCCATCGGCCAAATCGTACCAACGCATGAGTTTCCATACCCATGTACCCTTCAATAAAATCGACCATGGGAGGCGATTCCATACGAACCAATACATCGGGAACTGTCTCGCTAATGCCTTTTACAGCATCCATCGCTGCGGCAAAGTTTCCTTGGAACATCGCACCGTATAGTTTGAAGTGATAGTTATGAATGCGATACAAAGAATAGAAATTCATTGCACCATTCTTATTCCAGTATTTAAGATCTGCTAAAATACCCGCATGATTGCTTTTAACTACATCCTGATAGTTTCCACATAAAACATCTATATGCGTAGACATGTGTTTCAAGTGTCCAGCGTCTGGCACGAGATCTCTTAGTTCATCAGCCGCGGGCAAAGCAACCTCAGGAGTTGGCGACATCTCCATTAAATGAATGTAAAGATGCAGGAGCCCAGGATGTCTTGCTGGGCCAGCTTGCTTAATTTTTAGCAATGCAGACTCAAGCACATCACGTGCTTCGACAGTACCGGCACCCTCACCGATCTCACCGGTGAGCGGATCCCACATTTCCCATGGGGTCAGATTCATTAATGCCTCAGCAAAAAATGTTGCTACGTCGGGGTCATCTGGAAATTTTTCATACACCGATCGCATTTTGTCTGCATAGTCGCGACTCCAGCTATATAAATCATCTGCTGGTACAGTGCTCGGATGCCGATAATGTAAGGCTGATACCAGGGCCTGTTCAATAACTGATGCACCAGATACCCTAGCCTCACACAATGCCATCGATTCGGTCGCAGTATTAAGTGCATTCTCGAGCGAAGCTTCGTCGAAAAGTTCCCAGGACATGTTGTAGTTAGGCCCAGCGCAATAAGCAATTCCCCAATACGCCATTGCGAGCTGGCCATCGTGCACCAGTGCCTGTCGAAAACAGACAGTGGCTTCCTCATGGTTATAGCCGAAAATCCAGTTTAATCCGCGATCAAACCATTCTTGTGCTTCTGCAGATCGTGTGGAAACAGGTCTGCTGTAAGCGCCTAAATCAAAATAATAGTCCGTACAAGGAGTAACTTTCGGAATGACTTTAGTCATGATCCATGTTCCATGAAGTGTGGTTCAACAC
>JBLIIE010000082.1:0-23259 GCA_047634635.1 Granulosicoccus sp.
CTAAGATACGATCTTAGACGAGGAGCGGAGATTATGCGACGCAGATTAAGACCCCTCGTTGGACTACTTAACAACCCCAAGTTGCCGCCTGTTATATCTGTGGGCAACTTCACCTTCGTGCCTGCATTCTGAGGAACCTGGAACCCTCTGAACATGAACTCCATCACATTAGCCAAGTTCTGCATATTTGAATTAAAATTCGTACGCAGAATGTCGCCACAGCCGATCAACTTCCGTCGCGGGGAGTCGATACCTTCACTGTCTTCCATCAAACTGAAATCAGAGTCTGGATCTAGCTTTCCAACAACGCCCATGAAACTCTATCTGACATCCGCATACCGCACGCACAGCTGCCTAGACAGTTTGCGCAATTATGCCGAGCTGAGCTCCTCAGTAAATCATAGCGTGTGTACCGAACCGGCTGAAGCGGATGCCATTGTATTCATAGAGAACACCCAATTTGACGATCTCCTGTTCAAAACCCTGTTAAAACACCCATTGGTCGAGCAGTACAAAGACAATGTATTCATGTACAACGAGGTTGATAGACCTTGGGATGCATTGCCAGGGCTCTACTGTTGCATGACAACCAATAACTTCAACCCCAATCGTCATCGCGCGTTCGCCTATTTACATACTCCGAATCCGTACATCGGGAGCATTCATAAACAGGAGATCGAAAAACGTTGGCTATATTCGTTCGTCGGTTCCATGAGCCATTCAAGCCGACGTCCTATCATGCAACTGCGCGACGACAGAGGCTACGTTCAGGATACGTCCGATTTTAATGTCTGGAATAGCCATGCAACGGAATTGGAAATCCGAGGGCAATCCTACGCAAACATCTTGGCGGCAAGTCAATTTGTGCTTTGTCCACGAGGTATCGGCAGCTCTTCCATTCGCCTGTTTGAAACGATGCAAGCAGGTCGTGTGCCTGTCATCATCTCCGACGACTGGGTTCCTCCTTCCGAAACCGATTGGAGCTTTGCTATAAAAATCGAGGAACGCCGAATAAGCTCAATACCAGGATTTCTGAAAGTTTTGCAAGAAGAATCACCGGAGCGAGGTCTGGCAGCTCGCAAAGCCTGGGAAGACAACTACGCACCGGAGACACTATTTAACACACTGGGAGATTTACTCGATTCCCTCCTAGCATCGGATGCTCACAAACGACGAACAAACCATGGTTCAAACCTACAGAAATGGCTGGCGACTGGAGAGTTACTAACCCGTGCTGCAGCCCAACGACTCAGGGGCTAAGCAGCTGTCATTCAGGGGACCATTCACTGGGTGTGTCCTGCAATAGTCCTCTAGCCTCCCCCCCGGCAATTAGCCAACTATTGATGGCATGCTGTATTTCCTTCTCGCCTCTTGGGGAGACAGGGACCTGGGACACGTAAGGAACAATAGAGTTAGGCAAAACAAAAGTCAGATTGGCTGCCAATGAACTCGGCGCTGTGCCGGCAGCGGGCTTTTCGACGATCTCACCTATGGACTGATCATCATTAAAGCGAACGCTGGAGCGACCTTGCAACTCACTTTCTGGTAACGCTTTCATACTCACACTCAATCCAATTGAATGCGTTTGATGAAACTGAAGTAGCTCAGGAAAAAAATTCAATGGAACCAGATAATCAGTGGCACTGAGTAAAAACGAATCTGACCCAAACTCCGGATATTCACTCAAAACACATTGAAGTGCATCCGCGGTTCCCGAAAGGAGAGGTTGTTGAACGCAACGCACCCGTTGAGTCGACGTCATCGCCCGATGCTGCGCATAGGCTTCTAATTGTTCACCCAAGTGATGCGTGACAAGCACAACGTCGTCGATTCCAGCTACTTGCAAGGAGTCCATGAGATAGTCGATAGTGACCTTGCCGTTATGCACCAACAAGGGCTTCGGCGTTTGATCTGTATGGGGTTTTAATCGCTTACCACGTCCTGCTGCTAGTAAAACAGCCGTGGTAACAGAGGTGTTCCCACTCATGATTTTACGAGCCTCACAGTGCCTTCAGAATCAGCAAGCAGTACTTTTGCAATACCCCGCAACTCAGGGTACCTGCCAATATAGCTTTTCATTAATTGGGCAGCAATACCTGCCGTTCTGTCTTTGTCCACAAGCATAAACAGGCACCCTCCATATCCACCACCACTAAATCGATTTCCGTAAACACCTGGAATCTCTCGTGCAATATCATGCAAGGCAATAAGCCACTCACTGCCACTTTCGTAGTTGTGAATGGAACTATGACAGGATTGATTCATGAGCTCACCAAACTGTGCAATATCGCCATCCATCCAGGCAGTTGCTCCTAGCCCCACGCGCTCCATCTCACCATAAACATGCTTGGCCCGACGTGCCAAAAGATCAGGAAGTGCGCCAATTCTCTCAAAGTTTCTCAGCTTCAATGGAACCTGCCCTAAGTGATCAGCTTGTGCATATAACAATTGAGCTGCAGCTCTACATTCAGCGACCCGTAAATTAAATAGAGAGCCTGTCAGGTTTCGCGATACGCCCGAATAGCACATCAGAAATCGGCACTGATCCATTTCATCTGGATCAGCGATGTGACGAGCACTAACTGCCTCAACATCCAGTAGCGATATCGATTGTTGTTGACCAAAAACGATAGACATCTGATCCTGCACACCGTTATTCAGTCCACGATAATCATTTTCTACTCGACGCGATAACTCGACCAGATCCTGTGCATGAAGCTCAATATTGTTAACGTCTGCGAGTGCTGTCAAGTAAGCCAAAATGACGGACGCTGATGAACTCAATCCACAACTCACCATCGTTCCGAAGACAACTGCATCAAAGCCCTGCTCCGTGTGTGCAAAGTCAGCCAATACAGTCACAGATGCTCTTGCCATTAAATCCCATCCATATTCATCCTCAAGTTCAGACGTCGAGAATTGGGTATTTTGCCATTCGCCATTTTCTAGATTGGCATGCAAGCTACTTCGACTAGAATCACTCGGCCAGAAACATAAAATAGTGTATTGGTTGACACAGCGAGCCAGAACCTGGCCGCCTTGGTGATCGATATGAGCACCCAGTGGATTAAAACGGTAAGGCGAAATAACAATCTGCGGGTCTGTTGACTTACCCGTAACTAGCTTAGCTTGCGCGACATAGTCGTCAATCAGCGTCTGAGTTGCGCGGACGTTTAAGGCAATGCTTGTCATCCGTGTTCTGAAAGCGTATTAACAGTAATTAAGTATTCTGCAGCACGACAGCTGTTGAGGCAATCATCGGCGCAAAACTGAAAAAAGGTTATCGCCAAGTACCACTCACATTTTGTTAACCGAACATCTGGCTGCTTTGATCATCTTCTTGCAGAGACATACCATCGCCAATGTCGTCAACAGTTCCCGAGCTGCTCGCCGAATCTAGCTTAATTCTTAAGCGAAGGTCATTAACTGAATCTGCGTTTTTCATCGCCTCTTCAATGGTGATTGAGTTGGATTTGACCAGTTCAAACAACGAGCTATCGAAAGTTTGCATGCCCTGATCTTCGCTCCGCCTCATGAGCTCCTTGATTTCGTGAATTTCACCGCGCAAGATCAAATCTGACATCAATGGTGTGTTTAACAGTACCTCGACGGCCGCTCTACGTCCTTTTCCACTCGGTGTGGGCAGTAGGCGTTGCGATATGAATGCCCTCATGTTCAGGGAGAGATCGAGCAACAGTTGCTTATGGCGAGCTTCCGGGAAGAAGTTGATTATCCGATCCAACGCTTGATTCGTGTTGTTTGCATGGAGCGTTGCCAGACACAAGTGCCCGGTTTCCGCAAAAGCTATCGCATGCTCCATGATTTTCTGATCACGAATTTCTCCAATCAAAATGACATCAGGTGCCTGACGCAGAGTATTTTTTAGGGCAATTTCAAACGATTCTGTATCAGTCCCAACTTCTCGCTGAGTCACAATACAGCCTTTGTGCTTGTGTACAAACTCCACAGGATCTTCCACGGTGATGATATGCCCGTGCGAGTTCTCATTGCGGTAATCGACCATAGAGGCCAGACTTGTCGACTTGCCAGAACCGGTTCCGCCAACGAATATAACCAACCCACGCTTCACCATCGCAATTTCTGCAAGCCTTTCAGGCAAGTGTAAATCTGCAAAACTGGGAATACCGTTCGGGATAATTCGCACTACCAATCCTGCGCTTCCTCTCTGTACCAGTGCATTCACTCGAAATCGTGAAATGTCCGGTAGCGCAATGGCAAAATTGCACTCTTTGTTCTTCCTGAAATCTTCTTTCTCAATTTCTGTCATCAAGCATTTGGCCATAGCCAATGTATGCTCTGGAGTCAGGATCTTGTCCATCACTGGGCGCACTTTTCCATCGATCCTCATGGACGGCGCTGCGCCGGCAATAATGAATAAATCAGAGCCACCTTTCTTGAACAGACTAACCAGCAATTCGTCCATGAAACGCTTGGCGACTTTTAGATCCATGAATAAACCCTCTCTAATTTTTTATTAATCGTCTTGGTGAGTGCAGAGATTCTGACTGTTCTTACATCAGACTTTCAGGGTTCATGGCTTTCAATCTCGCTTGACCCAGATCAACCAACCCTTTTTTAACCAACTCTTTCAAATTCTGATCCAGAGTCTGCATGCCATGTTGTTGTCCAGTTTGAATAGCTGAGTACATCTGAGCCACTTTGTCTTCACGTATCAAGTTTCGGATGGCTGGAGTTCCAATCATAATTTCATGCGCGGCGATTCGACCACTACCACCACTCTTCTTCAACAGTGTCTGAGAAATGACAGCTCGCAAAGACTCCGACAACATTGAGCGCACCATCGGCTTCTCGCCAGCGGGGAATACATCAACAATTCGATCAACCGTTTTTGCCGCTGAACTGGTATGCAAGGTTCCAAAGACCAAATGACCGGTCTCTGCAGCAGTCAAGGCCAGAGAAATGGTTTCCATGTCGCGCATTTCACCCACTAGAATGACGTCCGGATCTTCTCGCAGCGCTGAACGTAAGGCCTCACCGAAGCCATGAGTATCGCGGTGCACTTCCCGCTGATTGATCAGACACTTCTTGCTTTCATGCACAAATTCTATAGGGTCTTCGATGGTTAGTATGTGTCCTAATTCAGACTCATTTTTATAATCGACCATCGCCGCAAGCGTGGTAGATTTTCCTGATCCAGTAGGACCTGTCACCAGCACAATTCCCCGCGGCAAGGATGCGATTTCCTTAAATATTTTCGGTGCGCCCAATTTCTCTAGTGAGAGTATTTCAGATGGGATTGTTCTGAAAACTGCTCCACACCCTCGGTTTTGATTAAATGCATTAACACGAAAGCGGGCAGTTTCAGGTATCTCAAAAGAGAAATCGGTTTCCAGCTTTTCCTCATAGTCTTTTCGCTGCTTGTCATTCATGATGTCGTACACCATGCCCTGCACGGCAGCATGATCTAGCGCTGCCACGTTCACGCGACGCATGTCACCATCCACGCGTATCATTGGAGGCAGACCAGCCGACAGATGCATATCAGAGGCGCCATGCTTTACACCAAATGTCAGAAGCTGAGCGATATCCATGAAAGTAACCCTTTTTATTTCTAGGCAAGCCAAATGGCAGTACCCGTGTATCGGACGACTCAAACGCAAACATTACGCACTAAGCCACACACTCATTGGCGGCACTGATTCAAATTTAGTTAACCCGCATGTAGCCCTTTCGAAGACCCAAGCAGATCGAATAACACCCGTTGAGGCCAATTAACGTGAACGAAACCACATCTTCCCTTCCAATAGCATTGCAACAAGTAACTCAACAAATTAACGAGTTTGCGCAGAAGTACGATAGAGAATCAGGTAGCCTGAGCTTGCTCGCCGTCAGTAAACGCAAGCCAGTGTCCGCGATACAGGCCGCTATGCAAGCTGGACAACGCTCATTCGGAGAAAACTATGTGGATGAAGGCGTTGAAAAAATCCTGACTCTCGCAGACGAAACGCTGGACTGGCACTTTATTGGTGCAATTCAATCTCGTAAATGTCAGCTGATCGCGATGCATTTCGACTGGGCACACAGCGTCGATCGATTGAAAGTGGCCAAACGTCTCTCCGATTCTCGCCCATGCGACAAACCGCCTTTGAATATCTGCCTGCAGGTTAATCTGGATAATGAAGACTCCAAATCCGGCGTATCAATCGATCAGGTCGGTGAACTGGCACTGGCATGTTCGGTGCTGCCGGGGATATGTGTTCGCGGATTGATGGCTATTCCCGCACCGCGTATTGATTTTCACGAACAAAGAAAGGTGTTTGCAACGCTAAGAGATTTACTGGGCACCTTACAAACTGAATTCCCCGAATTGGACACACTATCCATGGGCATGAGTGGTGATATGGAAGCCGCTATTTGCGAAGGAGCCACTATTGTTAGAGTAGGAACAGCAATATTCGGCGCACGCGACCATTGATAGCGATGCATTCTTGTTAAACTAAATACTTCCAAGAGGATAATTAAACATGAGTCAAAGTAACCCGCTAGCAGAAGCCTACGGAATCGGTCAGAGCATGTGGCTGGACTTCATCCAAAAGAGTCTGCTCGACGGCGACTTACAAACCATGATCAAGGAGGATAAAGTCATGGGGCTAACATCCAACCCAGCTATCTTCGAGCAGGCTATCTCCAAAACCAATGAGTATGACGGTGACATCCGGACGATAGTGTCAACAGATCCCAACATCTCGGCACTCGAACTATTTAATCAGCTTGCGATTCCCGACATCCAAGCGGCCGCAGATGCCTTTGCAGATACTTATGAAGCCACCGATGGGGTCGACGGCATGGTTAGCTTTGAAGTAACCCCTGATCTAGCGCACGATGCTGCTGGCACAATTGCAATGGGCGTCGAGTTACACAAAAGAGTCAACAGACCCAACCTGATGATCAAAGTGCCAGGCACAACTGCCGGCGTCAAAGCATTCGAAGCACTGACTGCATTAGGAATAAACGTCAATGTCACCTTGCTTTTCAGTATTTCAAGATACCGGGAAATCGCACACGCGTACATAAGAGGGCTGGAACGTCGCCATGCGTCTGGTGAATCAGTCAAAAGAATAGCCTCCGTTGCTAGTTTTTTCGTTAGTCGAGTTGACGTTAGTGTAGATAGTGCCCTTGCAGGAATTGACAACGAATCTGCATCATCGCTGACCGGCAAAATCGCAATCGCCAACGCAAAAGTAGCCTACGGTCATTTTGCAAATCTGTTTGGCAGTGAGCAGTTTGCCAAGCTGGCGGAACAGGGAGCTCGACCACAAAGACTCCTATGGGCCAGCACAGGTGTTAAAAATCCGGATTTTTCAGACGTTCTTTACGTCGAGGAACTCATCGGTCCTGACACCGTAAACACGCTCCCTCCAGCCACCATGAACGCTTTCAAGGATCATGGTGTGGCCGAATCACGTCTGACTCGCGACCTCGCTCAGGCTCATAAAGACATTTCCACACTATCAGATCTGGGTATATCACTTAGCGATATAACAGACAAACTCGAAGCCGACGGTGTTACGTCTTTTGCTGAAGCCTTTGATCGCCTTTTGGGCGTTCTGGGCGAAAAACGTAACGCAGTTGCAAGTTGATGAATTGGGTATTTATTGGTGCTGGCAATATGGCCAGCAGCCTGATCGGCGGACTGATTAACAGTGGCGCCCATCCCTCTAGCATTGTCGTTGTAGATCCAGATAAAGATGCATGTGATCGTGCACAAACACGATTTGGCATCCAGTCAGCGTCCACTCTGGAAGCGCCGATTTCCCAAATGGCCGAACAACCGTACGGAGTCGTGATAGCGGTAAAACCACACATTGTCGAATGTGTATGCCTTAGCCTGACAAAGAGCGTGGATTCGACCAAACAAACTCCACCATTAGTCGTTTCAGTAGCAGCTGGAGTCCGCGCAAGCAGCATGCAGCAATGGCTACATCCAAGCTCTCCTATAGTTAGGTGTATGCCCAATACCCCTGCCCTTCTAGGGCTGGGCGCCACAGCACTATTCGCTAATGGACACTGTACTTCGCAAGATAAGTCTATGGCGGAGCAGCTTCTCAACTCGGCAGGAATGACAATTTGGGTCCCACAAGAAAATGCGCTCGATGCGGTAACTGCCGTATCAGGTAGTGGCCCTGCGTACTTCTTCTATTTGATCGAACACATGGCGGCCGCAGGCAAAGCGTTAGGGCTTGATGAGGCTACGGCGCGTGATCTTGCAATAGAAACCGCCTATGGCGCAGCGAGCATGGCTCGAGCAAAAGAAAATACGCCCGCTGTCTTAAGGGAAAACGTCACGTCAAAGGGCGGTACCACCGCGGCGGCACTAAACGTATTCAATGAGCACCGATTGCCTGAAATCATTGAAAAGGCAATGCAGGCAGCTCACGATCGAGCAGTGGAGTTAGGTGACCAACTGGCGCCCGACACTGAGTGACGCCAACCCTTACCGCACGGTTTGTGCTTCTGTTTTTGCTGACGCTACAGTAACAATCCCTTAATTGGAGAAATCTCAATGGGAAATCCTTTCCTGAACTCGGTCGGGTTTATTCTGGGAACCCTGCTTAATTTGTACGCAACTGTAGTTGCCGTACGTTTTGTTATGCAAGTGGTTCGAGCTGACTACTACAACCCTCTTGCGCAAGCCATCGTAAAAATCACCGATCCTCTGCTTAAACCACTTCGAAGAATCATACCCAGTATTAAACGCTACGACACCGCTTCTTTGTTGCTGTGTTTTGTCGTGCTTCTGGTGAAACTTTTTGTTTTTAAGGCCTTAAGCCTTGGGGTCGTCCCAGCTATGGGCACTGGCATCATGGTGAGTCAGCTACCTTTCGTTGGCATGACGATCGTCGCGTTTCTGGATGTTATTCACCAGTTTTTCAATGTATTTATCTTTGCTCTCATTATTATGGCCATCATGAGTTGGTTTCCCGGCAGCACAGGCAACCCTGCTTATGGTCTCGCATCATCGATTGGTGCTCCAGCATTAAAGCCATTACGAAAACTTATTCCCACCATTAGTGGACTCGATTTGACCGTGTTTTTTACGATACTTGCGTTATATGCCTCCCGAATGTTCCTTCTAGGCACATTGCAAACAGTTTTTGGTTTGCACTAGAAAACACTGCAAATAAAGCATTTTTTCACACTACTGATACGTTTTTACTGCAAATATAGTGTTTTTCCCAGTATTTCTTCTATATATGCAGACGGTACCAAAGCTTCTATGGTACTTTTCGCGCGGCTTCATAGGGCTATTCGTCGAGTTGAAACACTAGTGTCTCAGTGGTTTTCGGTGAACTTTCAAATAATCATTCACACGTGAGGATCTAACGCATGGCGGCTAAGAAAAAAGCAGTAGCAAAAAAGGCTCCAGTAGCTAAGAAAGCTGCAGCAGCAAAAAAAGCTCCAGTAGCAAAAAAAGCTCCAGTAGCTAAGAAAGCTGCGGCAGCAAAAAAAGCTCCTGTAGCTAAAAAAGCTCCCGTAGCTAAGAAAGCTGCAGCTAAGAAAAAAGCAACGGCTGTCGCCGGTGTAAAGAAGCCACCAACCAAATCAGAAATCATGACATCGATTGCTGAATCAACTGAACTGAGCCGTAAGCAAGTTGCATCTGTTTTCGAAGCGCTCAATAGTTTAATTCAGGACAACTTGAAGCCACGTGGACCCGGAACATTCAGCGTTCCTGGCCTGATGAAAATTCGCGTGAACAAAAAGCCAGCTACCAAAGCTCGCAAAGGTATCAACCCTTTCACTGGTGAAGAAACCATGTTCAAGGCAAAACCTGCACGTAAAGTGGTGAAGGTACTTCCACTGAAAAATTTGAAAGACATGGTGTAGCACTTTTGCCAACCCAGTTCGTTAACCCACAGCGCTAGTGCTGTGGGTTAAATTGCACTAACTTTATTACCCTTAAGTAACCTGACAGAGCGACCGCCAAACGTTTGCCATGAGTAAACTCCGAGATTGGCGTCAATATTGAAACGTAGCAGACCATGCCCTTGCACAGTACACTCGACGGTCTGTGAGTTCGAAACGAACTCTACACTCGATATGAGGTCTATTACCTGCCTCCTTTTCAACGACGTCAGGACTAACATTTAATGAGTGCCACCGTTTCATCACTTGCAGCGACAGATAAACCGGCAAAACTGCCGCGTTTTGTTAATGCGTTTTTAGTTGTGGGTATCGGTGTGGCCTTGGCCATAGTGACGGTAAAGCTCATTCCAGCCTCCAAAGCACCGGTGATAGACGAGATAGCAGCTATATCGTCTAACGCAGCAACTAGCCCAGGACCTCTCCAACTGGCTCAAATCATAGCGTCAAAGCATCTTTTTGGAGATGCCAGCAAAAAACCTGTAAAAATTGAGACAGCTAAGCCAGAGGCACCGATTAAGAAAACTAGTCTGAACCTTCAGCTAGCAGGGGTTTTTGCCTTCGAGCCAAAAGAAAAAGCCTTTGCCATTATCAGCAGCGGGACAGCCGAGCAAAATGCCTACGGAATTGGCGACAAGATCAGCGGTGAGACAACTCTCGAAGCTGTCTACACAGATCACGTAGTCTTAAGGAACAGAGGCAAACTTGAAAAGCTGTTACTGCCAGAGAACGTCCAACCAGTTGCAATGCGCCCTATTCAGACTGCGAGCACCAATGCAGGCCAGTCCACTGCCCAGACCAGTCAACCAGTAAATTTACCGACAAACCCAAGGGAACTTCGCGATACCTTAGCGCGAAATCCATCCATGCTGGGTCGCATCGTCGCGGCTGAACCGTACCAGGAAAATGGTAAACTGGTAGGTTATAGGATTACGCCGAAGCAAAATCCGGAAATTCTTGAAGCGCAGGGAATTATTGCAGGAGATATAATTACTCGTGTAAACAATATCCAGCTGAACAGTCAAAAACAGGGCATTCGAGCGCTACGAAACGCTGTTAAGGCTGAAAACCTGGAAGTGGTAGTTTTGAGAGACGGCATTGAAGTGCCCATTTCCATTTCGCTGGCTCAATAGTCTTTCTATGACGTAAATACGTCGTAGCCTATTAAGCAGCTACACTCAAGGGATACCGAATGACCCAAAATAACAATGTTTAAACCGCTTCTAAAATCTGCCGTCCTAAGCCTCGCTATTAGCGCTGCTTTGCTAAACCACGCTCCTGTGTTTGCCCAGGAAGGTACGTTTACGCTTAACCTCAAAAATGCAGATATTCATTCACTCATTCAAACTGTTTCACGACAGTCTGGGAAAAATTTCATTGTAGATCCTCGAGTTAAGGCTCGAGTTACCGTTATTTCTTCAACACCACTGAATGCAGACGAACTGTACGAAACGTTTTTATCTGTGCTGCAAGTACACGGCTATGCCGCTGTACCGAGTGGTGATCTGACCAAAATCGTTCCTGACGTAAACGCCAAACAGGGACCAGTACCGGAATTTTCAGAAAATTCTCGATTTTCTGATCAGCTGGTTACGAAAGTTATCAAGGTTGCCAACGTACCTGCTGCTCAACTTGTCCCTATTCTTCGACCTCTGGTGCCCCAACAAGGTCATTTAGCAGCATATGCTTCAACAAACACACTTATTGTCACAGATAGAGCATCCAATATCGAACGGCTCACGACAATCATCAACGGAATAGATCGTCCGGACAACGAAGAGGTAGAGTTTGTCCGCCTGGGTCATGCCTCAGCCAGTGAAATCATAAGAATCATCACGTCACTGCAAAGCCGTGGCGGACAGATCGACGGCACACCCGGGGCAGTTCGCTTTGCAGCTGACGAACGAACCAACAGCATCTTGCTAAGTGGTGACCCAGCTGCCAGAACTCGAATGCGCGGCATCATCATGAACCTGGATACGCCAGTTGAATCCGGTGGCAACACTCGGGTTATTTACCTACGTTATGCCAATGCAACTGACTTACTTGCTATTTTAACAGGTGTTTCAGCGGGTCAGGCAAAGATTGGCACTGCGGCAGACGCAGCGGATGCCGGATCTAATTCAAACACGGTTGCCAGTGCAGCAACCGCCTCTGGTGCACAAACGGGTGTGCCCACAGCGTCTCTGATCCGTCGTGCCACTCAAGAAACAGATCGCCCCAATGTCGACCTGCAGGCAGACGAAGATACTAACGCTTTGATTATCACCGCGGCACCTGATGAAATGCGCAGCATTTTGGCAGTTGTAGAACAATTAGATATAAGACGTGCACAAGTGCTGGTAGAGGCAATTATTGCAGAGCTATCAACCAATAATAGTTCTCAGCTGGGTGTCAACTTTGCGGTTGACGGTTCCGGCCAGAATAGGCCAGCTGCCTACACCAATTTAGGTGGAGCTACACAGGCGTTGGTGGGTACTATTGCAAGTGGAGGCGCAGCACTAAGCCAAGGTCTTTCTCTTGCACTGGGTCGGTTCGGCACAGGTGGCATTGATTTTGGTGTTTTGCTGTCGGCAATCGCAGCTGATTCGGATAACAACATTCTTTCTACTCCTACACTTGTCACCATGGACAATCAGGAAGCAGAAATTGTCGTCGGACAAAACGTGCCGTTTGTTACAGGTACACAGCTATCGTCGGCCAACGATAATCCATTCCAGACTATTGAGCGTCAAGATATCGGCATCAGCTTGAAAGTAAAGCCTCAGATAAACGAAGGCGATAACATCAAAATGGAGATCGAACAGGAAGTATCCGATGTCAGCACTACCGCAGTAACAGGTGCGACCGACATAACAACGAACAAGCGCTCAATTAAGACAACAGTGCTGGTGGAAAACGGTCAAACGCTGGTACTGGGTGGTCTTATCGACGACCAGATTAGCGACACGCGCGAGAAAGTCCCTTTCCTGGGCGATATACCTTTGCTGGGGAGCCTCTTTCGCTACAGAACAACCAGTAAAAGCAAGCGTAACTTGATGGTGTTTCTGCACCCAACAATTCTGCGCGACCCGGAAACTGCTGATTATTACAGCCGCAGCAAATACGATGACCTGCGAACAGCACAACTCGGATTATTTGATCGAGAAGATGATTTTGACAAGCGTATTCGACCTGAATTGCCTGAACTGCATCTGTACTACAAAGGCGAGCTCATAATTGAAAACAAAAATTCACTGAACACTATTCTACCGACCTCAAACGCCATTGAGTCACTCAGATCTATTACACCGGTCGCTGCTGAATTAGAGAGCGCTGAACTGGATGTGGATTTCCTCAGATCAGTTCAGCCAGTAAGCGGGCTCAACGAAAATATCGTTGTGCCCTCCAAAATTCAAAGTCCCACGCTAGCGGTTACAACTCTGTCTGCAAGTGCATCGTTAGACATTGAATTACTCGAGCGCACCAAATACGCGCAGAGTCAGACTGATAGTGTCATCGCTGCTGCCTATGCTGCACCTGCCACCAGTCTGATCGCCAGCGCAAGTCTTGAATCTGACCTCACCGGCTCAGATGGTGCAGTGGTTGGTCCAACAAAATTGAACCCAAAATAACCACTGTGGTTTCTTCACCCGAATTTATCGATATAGGTGACCCCAATGAAATGTTTGGGGCAGATGAAGGCATCGACACTAGTCGACAGTCAGGAGTAGCAATGCCTATACAGACACCTCCACGCGTCACTATCGAGTACACGGACTTGCCGTATACCTTTGCAAAACGCCATGGTGTTCTGCTGGAGCGTGCTAACACCGGTGAACTCCTTCTGGTTCATCGGCCAGGGATCCAGCTGACGGCTCTCTCTGAAGCAAGGCGCAAAGCGGGTCAACCACTGGTATTGGACCCCATCTCAGCCGACGACTTTGATGCGCGACTGACGCGCCACTATGAAGGCGAAACGGGTCAAGCCATAGATATAATGGATGATTTTGGTGATGACCTCGATCTGGCCCAACTGGCAGATGCACTGCCTGAACCTGAAGATTTACTCGAATCCACAGATGACGCCCCTGTTATTCGCTTAATTAATGCAATGCTGACAGCAGCGGTTCGCAAACAAGCATCAGATATTCACATCGAGCCTTTCGAAAAGCGTCTTGCTATTCGCTATCGCGTCGATGGCGTCATGCAAAAGCTGCTGGAACCGCCTCGTGAGATAGCACCGCTGGTGATTTCACGCTTGAAGGTCATGGCCAAACTCGACATCGCTGAGCGTCGCCTGCCGCAAGATGGTCGTATCAGTCTTCGCGTCGCTGGCCGACCTGTTGATGTACGTGTGTCCACCCTGCCCTCAGGGCATGGCGAACGCGTCGTACTTCGTTTGCTGGATAAACAAGCCGGCAGACTAGACCTAGAACACTTGGGTATGCCAGAAACAGCACTGAAGGCACTACAGAACAGCCTGGGCCTGTCACATGGAATTATTCTGGTAACAGGACCCACAGGCTCTGGAAAAACCACCACTCTTTACGCAGCATTAGCAAAACTCAATACCACTCGCTACTCCATCCTTACTGTGGAAGACCCTATCGAGTACTACATCGATGGCATTGGCCAGACACAGGTTAATAATAAGGTTCAATTGGATTTTGCACGTGGATTGCGAGCCATACTTCGGCAGGATCCAGATATCGTGATGGTGGGTGAAATACGTGATATGGAGACAGCAGAGATTGCTGTACAAGCCTCATTAACAGGGCATCTGGTGTTGTCTACACTACATACAAATACTGCAGTAGGCGCCGTTACACGACTGCGGGATATGGGTATTGAGCCATTTCTTCTGTCATCCAGTCTGGTTGGATTGGTTGCACAACGCCTAGTTAGACTTCTCTGTCCGCATTGCAAACGCTCTCATAAACCCTCTGACGGTGAACTTCGAATTCTGAAACAGGAAGCGGCAGATATATCCAATATGTGTGCACCACAAGGTTGCGATCGCTGCGCACATACAGGGTACTCGGGGAGACAGGGTATTTATGAAGTTGTTTCGGTCGACGAGCAAATGCGCACAATGATTCACGATGGTGCTTCTGAGCATGACATAGAGCGCTATGCCCGTACCTTGGGCCCTGGAATTGCTGCAGATGGATTGCGTTTGACCCTGGAAGGCAAGACATCCGTTGAAGAAGTTCTGCGCGTCACGCGAGAAGGTTAATGGCCGCGTTTGAATACCTCGCTCTTGATGAGCGAGGGCGAGAGAAAAAAGGGGTTGTGGAAGCGGACACCGCTCGCCTGGCCAGAGCTCTTTTGCGTCAGCAAAGCCTTACACCTCTTGACGTTACTGAAACCTCTGGCCGTGGAAAATCAAAAAATGCTAGGTCTGGCAACAAAGGTGCGTCGGCTCCAACGTTTCGAGGTGGAATAAAAACCAATGACCTTGCCCTACTAACTCGGCAGATAGCCACGTTAAGTGCTGCAGGTACGCCGTTGGAAGAGGCTTTGTCTGCGGTGAGCCGACAGACTGAAAAACCAAAAATCAAATCTCTGCTGCTGTCTGTAAGAGCAAAGATACTAGAAGGATATACTTTCGCGTCCGCATTGTCGGATTACCCTAAGGTATTTCCTGAAATCTATCAGGCCACTGTATCAGCAGGAGAACAATCAGGGCATCTGGATGCAGTGCTCGAACGACTAGCCGATTACACCGAAGAACGGCAAGCCGCCAATGCAGCAGTAACAAAAGCGCTAATCTATCCAAGCGTGTTGGTCGTTGCATCCATTCTGATCGTAGGGTTTTTGCTGGCTTATGTTGTCCCTCAAGTTGTTCAAGTGTTTGAAGGTATGGATCAGGAGCTTCCAGGTCTGACTCAGGCTATGCTCGCTGCTAGTGCATTTGTACGCCAGTGGGGGGTACTACTTTTAATCGTAGCAGTTGTCGCCTTAATGATTTTCAAGCGTGCGATGATGGAGGAATCCTTCAAAACTCGTGTGCATGGATTCCTCCTGAAGCTTCCACTTTTCAAACGACTAATCCGGGGTTTCAATACCGCCCAATTCGCCCGCACTCTCAGCATACTAGCTGCCAGTGGCGTTCCAGTACTCGAAGCACTCGACATCGGTGCTCAAGTCATTACTAATCGCCCAATGAGAAAAGCAGTCAACAACGCTGCAGCACAAGTTCGAGAAGGGTCCACATTGAGTGATGCTCTAGAACGAACTGGGTATTTTCCACCGATGTTATTACACCTGATTGCAAGCGGAGAAGCATCTGGCCAATTAGATAACATGTTGGAAAAAGCAGCATCACATCAGGAACGAGAGCTGAACTCACTGATGGCTATTTTTCTTGGTCTATTCGAACCGGTAGTTATTCTAATTATGGGTGGTGTCGTGCTAACTATAGTACTTGGAATACTACTGCCAATCTTTGAAATGAATCAGCTTGTTAATTAGTAGTTCGCTAGAGGGTAGCGATCGCAGTAGGTCATCTTTTTCGCAGACAGCCCTCTGCAGGCTCACACGGGTAATACGGTGACAACCACCTCTCTTTCAGCATTATTAGATCAAGCCAGAAAAGGACGGGGTATTCCTAAAAACGTTCCTGGTTAACTAAAGCATGGAAACTGGATAATGTCAGCCGTACCTTTTGGCAGCGAACGCATACCAGAAAATAAAGCCTTACTAGCGAATGGCCAGGTCTGATCAGTATCCATTTCATCGCATGCTCGGCGCAGCATGAATTCAGTAATTTCCAGTTCGTCACCTGAGTCATTAACCATTGAACACACGGTCAATGAATCTGGCAATGGGGACAAACTATCTATACATTCTACGTTGCAATATTTCATCAATCAGGTCCTGGCTCTCACACCCAAACTTTTCTTATAAACCCACTACGCAAATCCTTGACCATCTGACTGATATTTCCAATACATCGACTGAAAATCACTGTTCTTCTACCATTGATGTTCATATCAAATAAGGCTCTAATCGGTTTCACTATTTAATCGCCTAATATGTTCTTCGAACAAGGCGATTTCTTCAGCACTTTTTTCTGGATACCGAAGTGGTAAAGCTTGCATTTTTTTCAGCACGATTCTGGCCACACACAAACGCATGTAGCGTTTGTTGTCAGCGGGCACCGCATACCATGGAGCGTTCTCAGTAGATGTTTCGTTAAGCAGACTCTCGTAGGCCTCCATGTAGTCGTCCCAACGACTTCTGGTGGAGAGATCGCTTCTGGAAAACTTCCAATGTTTTTCAGGTGTGGTCAAACGCTTCAGAAAACGCTTCTTCTGTTCTTCCTTAGACACATTTAGCCAGAACTTCAGAACAACAGTTCCGTTTCTGCTGAGATGCTTTTCATGCTCACGGATAGAATCGAAACGCTCCTGCCAAAGAGTTTTCAGGTTAGTTTCTGGCAACCGTTGTTTAGCCAGGTACTCGGGATGAACCCGCACGGCGAGAACTTCCTCATAGTAGCTTCGATTAAAAACGGCGATGCGACCTCTCTCAGGCAACCGGCTTGTGGTTCTCCATAGCCAATCGTGTTCTAGTTCTTCGTTGGATGGAGATTTAAACGACGATACGTTGCATCCTGCTGGGTTAACACCGCTCATGACTGCCCGGATAGTTCCGTCTTTACCAGCAGCATCCATCGCTTGAAAAATAAGCAGCACCGCATGCCGATTGCAGGCATACAGCTTTCTTTGTAAATCGCTTATTTGGGCAACAATTGACGCCAGCTCTTTTTCCAATGCCTTTTTGGAGGGAACGTTTTCAGGCGCCTGAGTCTCGCTGTCACCTACTGAAAAGTGATCGTCAAACGGTACTAGTAAATTTTGCGGGTCTATGTCCATAGACCACATACAGTACATATCAATGCTTAAATGAAACTGAAACGAGAGAAATTTGAGTAAGCTACTTCACACCTTTCTGACTGGTAAAGACATTAGTCATATAATTGACTTGTATGGCCGCATTTCTAATGCCTTTCTACCAGTAAAAGGAGTCAAGTCAACTAAACAATCCGTATCGACCCGCATAAACAATGATCAGGAGAACCACCCCCAGTACCAGGTTGATCTGCACCATATGGCGGACACGGTTTAGCGCAACACCTGCCGCCTGCCAGTCTTCCTTTGCCACTGCCAGCTTAAGTGCCACGTAAGGACGGTAATACAGATAGACAAATAACCCGATCATAAGCAGCCCCAGCATATGCATGATGTGCACGTAGATCGGACTGGAAGCAAAGCCACCAAATACTGCGAAAATAAGCCAGTAACCCGTTATTGGCAACGCGAGTGCCGACATCCACACCCAGGGGAAAAAGCGTTTAAACACACCCGCCCAAATATTCAATCGACGGTGTGGCTCAAGCAACATCAAGGAAGGTCTTAGCACAATGTAAGCAAAAAACATCCCACCCACCCAAACCGTGGCGGCAAGTCCGTGTAAAGAAATCGCAATGGCGTTCATAAATTTTGTTGTCAGCAATCAGGAAAACTAACGGGTACTTCTATCACGTTTATTGCCAAACCGCCGCGTGCCGTTTCCTTATATTTTGTTTTCATATCCGCGCCTGTCTCGCGCATTGTCTTGATCACTTTGTCTAAAGAGACAAAGTGAGTGCCGTCGCCTCGAAGTGCTATACGTGCTGCATTAATGGCCTTAACTGACCCCATTGCGTTTCGCTCGATACACGGGACCTGGACCAAGCCACCTACAGGATCACAGGTCAGCCCCAGATTGTGCTCCATACCTATCTCTGCTGCATTCTCAACCTGCTCTGGCGTACCACCCATAACAGCTGCCAAACCACCCGCAGCCATGGAACACGCAGATCCGACCTCTCCCTGACAACCCACCTCTGCTCCTGATATTGAGGCATTTTCCTTATACAGAATACCGATCGCACCCGCTGTGAGTAAAAACTCGACAACCCCGTCATCCGAACTTCCCGGCAAAAAACGATGGTAATAATGAAGCACTGCTGGAATTATTCCAGCAGCACCATTGGTTGGTGCTGTAACGACTCTACCGCCAGCTGCGTTTTCCTCGTTTACCGCCAATGCGTAAAGATTTACCCAATCCATGATGGTTAATGGATCTCGCAACGCCGCTTCAGGGTTCCGGCTTAGGCTTTGGTAAAGTTCAGCGGCGCGGCGCTTTACCCTCAGTCCTCCAGGAAGAATTCCAGATACCTGGCAACCTCGGGTTACACAATCTTGCATAACTTGCCAAAGAGCTAACAGTTCTGCTCGTACCTCACTTTCAGAACGCCAAGTGCACTCATTAAGCATCATGAGTTCACTGATGCTTTTATCATGTTCCTTACATAATTCAAGTAGATGATCCCCGGTGGTAAATGCGTAGGGAATAATCGTGTCGTCAGCCTTTACTACGGGTTCACCTTGCGCCGCTGTATCGTCGAGAACAAACCCACCACCGACAGAGTAGTAGGTTTTTTTTAATAGAACGTCACCTGTCGAATTGAAGGCGGTGAACAGTACTGCATTAGGATGAAACGGCAACGCTTTGCGTTTGTGCATAATCAGATCTTTGGTTTCGTCAAAACGCAAACGATGATCACCAGGCAATAGTAGAGATTTACTCGCACGAATCGCCTCTAATCTTGCAGGGATATCTGTAACGACAACCGTGGTTGGATGCTCACCCTCAAGCCCAAGCAATACAGCTTTGTCACTACCATGACCTTTTCCAGTAGCTCCCAAAGAACCATACAACTCAACCTTACAACGACTGACAGAATCTGTAAGCGCATTTTCAGCGAGCGCATAGGCGAACCTTCTGGCGGCAACCATAGGTCCAACAGTATGCGAACTGGAAGGCCCAATGCCGCTCTTGAACAAGTCGAATACGCTGATAGCCATGCACTATAAATCTCTTGCGAACAGAACATTGCCGATGAATAGCAGCAATTTCGCGACACTGTAACCACCTTAGGAAGAAGGCGTTGCTCTCAGAGCGGCCAAGTCACGGCCCCTGGCGACACATAGTGTTATAAAAACGCCAACCAATCGGACGATTCGACAAATTTACGGCAGCAGATCTACCGATTCTCAAAAACTTCCTAATAGGAGGTGCGGAGAAACTGCTGGATAGTCGCTGCCGCAACTGACACGGAATGATTCTGAATCTTCACGTAATGATCGCCTTCCATGTAAGCACCGAAACCCCTGAGCATACCCAATATTTCCCAGGCACCGTCTGAACAGGCTAGCAAGCCGCCACCTGATTGACCGGAATCAATCGTCGCACTCGAATGCAATGCACCCTCGTGATAATCCTGAAGCACACCGTAGGATGTCATCATGGCCTGTGCGCGCGGATAGCCAGCTGCCCAAACAGGCTGAAACTCTACTGGATCTATTCCAACGGCAATATGTAATGGCTGAATAGCCTGAGTGTCTACAGACAAAACGGCTAGGTCATTCTTTTTGTCGAACGCTAAAAGATCAGCAAGTCTGTAGGCGTCACCGATTCTTACGAAAAACTGACCACCACCAGCTACCGCATGAGCTGCAGTTAACACGCGATTTTCATCAAAAACTATACCTGAGGCCTGACTACCACTATCAGTGGCAATAGGTAGTATCGCCTGCAAGGTTTGGGAATCTGGCGGTGCACACTCACTCAGCGACAATCGCTGTTGGTCCAGAAACCTGACCCCACCGCGATCTGCCCGTTCCGCTAACGCTGCCGGTGTGGACATGGCCAAACTCGCCATGACAACAGCCAGCGCGCTCTTTCTGATTCTAGCGCTGAACATTCAACATCCCCATCGGCCTTAATAGCCGAGCTTTAACGCCATATCGACCGACCAAGCAGAGGGTTAACACTTAGAATTGCCATCTAGCAAAGCATTGTGCAGTACTCGTCAATGTCGACTAACGTTTCGTGCGCGGGATCACTCCCACCCCTAGTGCCTCAAAACCTGGCTACGCTCTTTTGGCAGATGTCCTTGATTTGTGGCTGATCATAGTCTACCGCAGCCAGACACAGATATTCGTGCAACAACCGCCGAGTATATGACGCAGACAATAAAGCTTGAGCGGGAAACGGTAAGCCATTTATTGCTCTAGGAACGAGCGTAAAATATGAAGAGGATTCTTAAAAATGCACACAGCTCCTAATTTCCTGCAGTGTTGTGATACTGATTACCGTTGGGATACCCAATAGGTATCAGAACGGCTACTTTCGAGTAAGGACAGCGCCAACCCTGCCGTTAGCACTCTTGATTAAACGAATCGTGAATATCAACATCGAAACAAGATGTTGACGCTGGCGTTAGGGTTGTGTCTACTAACAACCTTTAGCTTGCGAATGTAGTTGGCTTGATAGCCAGTAAGGCCGGAATGGAACCACGACTATATTAATGAGATACGCCAGATGCACACTATATCGAAAGCCGCCAACATACTGAACATCAGCGAGTTCAAGTTATTTAGCGAAGCGTATCTCACGTGGTTTGGAGATCGTGCTGATGATAATGATTTGACGCTAGTCTTCTCCCAATTCATCATGTTTGGTGAGTTACCCGATTGGGCAGATCAATTTGCACGCTCGGTGCTAGATGACCTGGAAGCTAATCGCCTGGTTAATCTTAATTCCTTCAGCACCCTTAACCTCTCCCCCAGAGTCGGTAAACGCCCCGAAATCAGCTTTTCCATAATGCGTTAATGAGATTATCCAGTAGAGCTAGAGTTGTTCTCTGCGGTACATATCAATGACTTCTCAGTATCCTCGCGACCTCATTGGTTACGGCCAACAAACGCCCGATACGACCCAGCCCAATAATGCGGCAATTGCCGTCCAATTCGTGATTAATATATGAGGAAGGAGGAGAGAACAACATTCTTCATGGGGATGCCGCCTCCGAAGCATTCCTGTCCGAAGACGTAGGTGCTGCTACCTGGCCGGGTCAACGCCAAATGAATATGGAATCGATTTACGAACCCATTTGGAATATTGTGCAGATACCCATGCTGACGAATTACCGTATTGGCGCAGCTCGCCAACCGGACCACAATTGTTAGATCCTTATACGCTTGATGCCAACACTATGCGATTTGCAACACCACAAGGTTTCAATGCAGGCGAACAGTTTTACCAATACCTGAAAGACAGTTTTGATGTGCTTTATCAGGAAGGCTTACAAGGACAAGCCAATATGATGTCTATCGGCTTACATTCCCGCCTCGTTGGACGACCTGGAAGCGCGGCTGCCTTTGCGCGCGTTCTAGACTACGTTGCCACCTTCAATAACGTTTGGACAGCGCGCAGAATTGGCATCGCCAGGCATTGGCAAACAACCCACCCTTTCACCGACTGATAATCTCTAGCTACCGCGATATGTGGAATACCCGAACGGGTTGAGCAACAGAGGTACGTGATAGTGCTGCCCATCCGACTCAATTTCAAAAGCCACATCTACGTGAGGATAAAACGTCTTTTGCGAGAGTTGACTGTAATAGTCGGACAGATAAAATGTCAGCTTGTAGATACCCCCAGTCAGCGGGTCAATCGACCCGGTAAAGTCCGCAACTCGACCATCCTCATTGGTAGCTCCTGATCCGAGTAGCAACCAATCATCGCCTTGTTGCTGCATCAAGGTTATGAGAACCCCTTCGGCTGGCTTTCCACGAGACGTGTCAAGTATGTGAGATGTGATTTGGGTCATAATGTTCCATCAGAATTGAAAGGTTTTAACGATGCCGATTACTGCATGTGCTGTACTATCCTAGCCATTCTGCCGAGGAATCACATGCTCCGACGGCCACTCTAAACTCAATGGAGAAACTGTGTCCATATTTGAACACAACTTAGGTCAAAGCAACGCCAACCACCTCCCTTTGTCGCCTGTTAGTTTTCTTAAACGCGCGGCGGCAGTAAGACCTGAGCAATTGGCAATCGTACATGGTGATCGACGCTACACCTATGCACAATTCTGGCATCGCAGCCAGCGATTGGGTGCAGCCCTTCATCAGCACGGTATCGGCAAAGGCGATTGTGTTGCCATCATGGGTGCCAACACTCCAGAAATGCTGGAAGCTCACAATGGCGTTCCACTGATAGGGGCGGTGCTTAACTCACTCAACGTAAGGTTGGATGCAAAAACTCTAGCGTTCATTTTGGATCATGGAGAGGCAAAGGCGCTCATCACAGATCGAGAATTTTCCAGCGTGATAAAAGAAGCACTGCACATCATAGATCGCGAAATTCTCGTCATTGATATCGACGATGCTCTCGCTGAAAGCGGAGAGTTACTCGGCACAATGGACTATGAGTCATTTCTACAAACTGCCAAAACCGGCAACGCACCTG
>JBLIIE010000083.1:0-23224 GCA_047634635.1 Granulosicoccus sp.
AGTGTGGATCGAATCCACCGAATCCATTATCGAACATCAGATTGGATGGCCGTTCCAACTCGCATATGGGGGAATATTCAGGCCCACGGATGGGATCAAAGCGTGGTGGTAGATTCCCAGTCTGCCATAAACAATCGATTTGTTGGGCCAAGCTACGGTCGTTATCCTGCAGAACTACGGTCGCCAGAGATTCGATCGTTTTACGCACTGTTGGATCCAGATGATCAGATGACAGTAAGTGAATACCACCTTTGCGTCCCAGATAACCG
Source organism: Granulosicoccus sp. (assembly GCA_047634635.1). Lineage (GTDB taxonomy): Bacteria > Pseudomonadota > Gammaproteobacteria > Granulosicoccales > Granulosicoccaceae > Granulosicoccus. The sequence goes on from JBLIIE010000083.1 coordinate 270, forward strand.
AACACATTGAGATCTCGTAGGATCGATAATATCTGTTCGCGTAACGGTTCTTCATAGCCAGAGCTGTCTTTACGCAAAACGACCAAGTCAAATTCGAACCCCTTTCGCCGCCATAAATGTTGCGCACGGATTAGGTACTCAAGCGTGCCACTGGTTTCCTCATTTGCCATGGTCAACAACAGAATTGGTATATCGCCAGATATTCCGAATTGCCAAAGTGTCGTTTGACTTCCCTGACTTACGGCTACGTCACCATGATGAACTCTGAGTGAGGACACCGGGTACAATAGTGCGGACACCAATACTTGCATTTCGCCCAATCGTGCTGGATCTATCTCAAGCTGACTAATCTCATGTGATTCTTCTATGTTTGCATCCTGCACTACCCAGTCGAGATCAGGAGAAGGATATCGTTCGGCGATGTCCAATACAGCACGCCGAGACGCAGCGGCAATCGTTAAAAAAGCCAACTGTTTTTGCTCACCTGGCAGAAGGGTCACCTGAACCTGTAAGGCCATGACTGCATCCTGAGTCCATCCGACACTGCCGCTTAAGCCCTGTCTTAATCCTAATGGATCGTCCAAAGATCCGTGACGACCTAGAAACGCTGCGCGATCAGTTTCGAAAGCTGCCAAATTGATATCGGGATTATCAAATACAGCCTTATGCAGTAACACGGGAGATTGATTGTCTGTATCGCGTGATCGTCGAACGAAGAGCAGGCCGTTGTGTTCTGGGATATGTCGACTGTGAACAAATAGCTTACTGAAGGCTGGGTGTCGCTCATCTTCAGCAATCGGCGCTAGCGACACTTCCGCATAGCTTGTCAGCGTGACACAGCGAACCACATTGCCCTCATTGCTTAGTTTGATTGATCGGATCTCGACATCCTCACCGGGTGCTACTGTAATGCTCTGTCGAACGATCACATCGTGGAATCGCTGGTGTTGCTCTACTTGATGTGGTGCGAAGACAGATGCAGAGCCGCAGCTCAGTAGTTGAACGCCATTTGATTCATCAATGTCAACATACAGATACTGACCTCCCGGATTTCCCGCCAGATAATTTGACCATCGAGTCAGAGCCGTCTTGCCAAGAAGTAGTGCTCCACCACCAGATGCTGAAATCCAACTCGATAAATTTCCATTGCCCAATAACTGTATCTGAGGAACATCACTTCCCCGTCGTGGTTCCCAGCTGGGTAGACCGGTAATAACTCGATCAGGTTCCTTTAACTCTATCCGTTCATCGGATCGACCTGATTCGATGGGCGCATCCCATGGAATACGTTCCTGCAACAGCATCTCGATGGTTCTTAGGTTTTTTTCCCGAAGTACGCGCTGAACCAACACATCTGATTTGAGCGCATTGGCAATGGCTGCAAGCGTCATGCCCTGATGATGCGCCATGTAGGTTTTGACAGCTTGATGGGAACCTGAAGATGTAAGGCGATTTGGAGTGAAATCCAGCGCATCGATAAATCCGTAGCGCCCCTTTGCATCAAGTTTAATCAAGTGACGCATATTGTCCACAGCCGATTCAGGCATCACACACAGCGCCAGTGCTGAGGCATACGGTGCAATAACAAGATCATGACTCAGACCACGACGTATTCCAAGTCCAGGTGCACCGAAAGCTCGGTACTGATAGTTGTCATCTGCATCAAGCGCACTGAACGCTGATTCTGAAATACCCCATGGGACATTTTGTTGTCGTGCGTAATGACGCTGACTGATGACTGCAAGTTTTTCACTTTCGCCCAGCAAGGTGTCGCGCTTGCCTGGTAGAAAAAGAGCAGGCATTAGATACTCAAACATGGAACCACTCCACGACAACAACACCGGTTGCCGGCATACTTGAGTTATAGGGCGTCCTAAATACGACCAGTGCTTGATAGGTACATCGTGTTTGGCGATTGCAAAATAGCTTGCCAAACGTGCCTCCGACGCCAGCAAGTCGTAAGTGTTGTGGTCAAACCTTTCTGCACTGACGTTGTACCCAATACGAAAAAGATGGGAATCAGCGTCGTAGAGTAAGTCAAAGTTCATAGCGTACGCCATGGAGTCTGCCCGTTGTGCACAGCTTAAAAGCTCACACTCTAATTGCTGAACTTCGCTTATGCCTTCGCGTAACATGGACTCAAGTGACATCAACCCCTCAGTGCTACCGTTTGAAGTCTGAAGCACCCTTATTTCTGAAAGACGGGATTCACAGCACGATAGCAATGTGGATATTGGCAAAAAAATCCATTCGGTTGAAATCATGAGAACTTCATCGCTCTCATTCACTACATCGGATGCCATCGCCAGCCACGGGAAAAAGAGATTCAAATCACGCTGCACTACCTGCAATTGGTGATTAAACCTCTCATACCATGTATGAAATTCGCCCAGCACTGTTGATGATAGTGTGTCCGATTCAAGCAAGTCGCTAATAAATTGCTGCAGAGCCGGCCAATTTGAATTGATCAGTTCATTCCACTGCCTAAGCCACGATGAGTCCATGAACTGCAGTCGATCGACTGCGACTTCCACTACATTTAACGTCGATTGGAATCCAGGTTCCGACTCCAAATCTTCTGACTTTATACTGCTAATGAGTAGTCGGAGGCTCGTCTCCAACCCTGTACCGACGCTTTGATCAATAATAGGCTTGCTGGCATACTCTAGGCAGCCGTGTTTGACTGCCAGCAGGCTGACCGCAAGGTTTCCATTGTCGACCGTTGATACATATTTTGGCTCAAGCGGTTCAAGAGTTGAGGTGTCATACCAGTTGAGCAGATGCCCCTGGTACATTTCAAGAGTATCCATCACATCTAGTGTGTTTCTACAACGCACCGATAGTTCGTAGGTTCCGAGAAAACCCAGATCCCTAGCCGTGAGTGTCGAGACGAGGTATAGCCCCATGTTAGTTGGGGACGTGCGGTGAGCAATGACACCTTTGGGTTCTTCCTGAAAATTATCAGGCGGTAGCCAATGATCTTGTGGACGGGTAAAGGTATCAAAGTAGTGCCAGGTTCGACGAGCAACGTCCAATAACAGACTTCTATCCTCCACGGTAAGTGATTCGCGTCGGAACTCACGGCTTTGCCCAAGCAGATAGGCTATCTCAGGCGCAGCCGCCCAAAACAGCAACACCGGAGCAGCAGCCCACAGTGCTTGGGGTTCAAAAAGATACAGCACTACGCCGAGCAATATCGAAAACGCACTAGACGGCCACATCGAATACCAGTGCAAGCGATGCAAGGACTGGTCTTTTATCGCCTCTTTAGCGTGAGCAGCCGAGCGCCACTCAAGCATGCCACGATGCGAAATATGGCTGCGCCACAGCGTCCGTACTATCGCATCTAAAGCGACATAGGAATCGTTAACCAGAAATACAATTGACAAACACCATCGACCAGCTTGTTGCTTCAGGCTATGTACGACACTCGTTGAGAGTTTCAGTGTCATTCCTTGATAGATGCCCCTCCATACATCGTTTAATAGGTAGGAGCCTAGAATAGCGATACTCAACACCGTCCAGATCAAGGCACTACCAGGTAAAATCAACCAGCCGAGAATCAGCAATAAAAGCAAAACAGGAGACACAAGGCTGCGTCGCAGATTATCGGCAAGCTTCCACTTATCTAGTAAGCTCAACGGATTGAAATCTACCTTACCGCCGGCGATCGGTACACGATTCATCAACCAGGGTAGCAGCTGCCAGTCACCACGAATCCAACGATGCTGACGCAAAGCATATTCCGGATAGTTATCGGGGAACTGCTCGTATACAACGATGTTTGACACCAACGCAACCCGACCGTGAATGCCCTCAATCAAATCGTGGCTGAGTATACGATTATCCGGCATTCGTTGCGCAATACACTGTTGGAACGCAACTACGTCATAAATTCCTTTACCCACGTACATGCCTGTTTCAAACAAATCCTGGTGGACGTCTGACACCGCGCGTGAGTAGATATCGATGGCGCTGTCACCAGCGTATAGTTTTGCGAATAGGGAATGTTCACCAGCATCCTGGATAAGCTCAACCCGAGGTTGCAATACCGTGTAGCCCTTCTCCACACGCTTTGTGTGCGGGTCCACTAATGCTTTGTTCAGTGGATGGGCTAGTGTACCGATGAGTGCTGCCGCAGCACCTGGTGGAAGCAAGGTGTCTGCATCCAGCGTAATAACATAGGGCGTACCAGGTAGCAAATCCACGGCTCCTGCCGTGACTTCAAACCGCGATAGGTTTGCACCGAGTAAAAACTGATTTAGCATCTCAATCTTGCCACGCTTTCGCTCCCAGGCCATCCAACAATCTTCAGTGGGATTAAACTTGCGATGTCTGTGCAGCAACGAGAAAGGCCCTGCACCTTGAGTATGCATGTTATTGAGTTTCTCGATCCCGGTTCGCAAAGCACACTCTACGTCGTCATCTTGCGTCAATCGTTGCACATCGGCATCGACTGGATCTGACAATAGTACAAAACTCAGCGATGGATCGGAATTAGCCAACCATAATAATTCAAGTTTCTGGAGCGCACTCTTTGCGTCTTCCACATCTTTCAGAATGACCGGCACGGCAACGGCACAGCGATATTCAACCGGGATCGATTTCTTGAAATTAAGCGCAGGTAGCACTATTGTTCGCGTCAGCTTAGGCACGAGCCAATGTACAACAGTGATGCTAAGTACACTCGCCGGAATAAGCATCAAGATCATAAAAAACCACTGTTGCAAGTGACTGGCACCACTACGACCTAGATACCAGTACGGCAAACCCAACGCGAGTAGCGTTGTTGTAATCAAAAGCGCCGCATAGAGTGCTCGTGCATGTGTACGGCTGAACTGAGTTAAACGAAATCGCTTGACGCGGCACCCTAACTGAGTTTCAAGTACGGTGCAGCCATCGTCGATCAACCAGTACCCGACGTGTTTTTGTCGTGTATTTTTCTCTGATTTTATCGCAAGCCCTATCGCTTGCTTCGCCACGTTAAGCTCACTTTGCTTCGCCAGCCTAGCCAGCGATTCAACGGCTTTGCGATATCGCTCGCGCGTAAAAAAATTCATCTGCCCGTAGGCGCCGTCAGGATCAGTCGATAAGACAGATTCAATAGCACTCAATTGATCAACAATGGCAGGCCAGTCGATACTGTTCACCACAACTAACGATGCGATTACACGGGCGACGCGTTCGGTTGGATCTTTTATAGGCGTAGTCCCAGCAGGCGATGGAATACTCACCTCAGGCAATTGTGGCTCCAACTGTCTAAAACTTTGAATAAGAACCGTCATGCAAGCCAACCTTAACATCGCGGGTAAGGCCCAGAGTTCTCCGTGAAGGAGATACCTGTTTTCTTGGTAGCGGTCAGTAGACTGTACGATAAATGATTGCGTAAGTTGGAGCTGCGAATCACTGAGAATAGCGTGAGCTATATCGAGCACCCTCGGTAGTGCTGTATTTTCATCTAGAATATTGCTAGGCAAGCTCTGATAGAACGACTCAGGCAAGTCCTTTTCAATCTGCCTTATAGCTCGTTCAAGCTGGTAGTCATTATCAAGAATCCAATTGGCCACCCGTTCGTGAACCAGGGCTGGTTCGTGACACAAGTGCAAGATTCGTTCAACGGTGTCCTGAAGTTTTTTTACAGGTATTGATGCGTTCTTTGCATTTACCCGAACTGTACGCGCATCGTGCCTTTGGACTAGTTCATCGATTCTGTCTGGCGAGAGTGAGTGCCAAGGTTCATTACCATTATCCATTAGGGTTAACTGGCACCTTCTGGTGCACGAGCTGAGGATTCAGAAAGCCTTGCCATAACCGTGGCACTTCCCGTCATGAAAGTATCTCGTAACATTAGTATCGGTACGGGAGATCGTGACATCATGTGACCCGCTATATCGCCGAACGGCACATCTGTATGGCCACTGACACCATGTGACGACAACACTACAAGGTCTATCAATTCTCTATGCACAGTTTCGATTAGCTGTCGACGCGAGTCTCCACCTGTGACGACCTGCGTTTCTACATCGACACCACTCTGGCGAAGACGCTGACTGATACGATCAAGATAGTGCTGTGCAGCTGACTCATTGTGTTTGCTTAGCGCAGCTTTTAATCTTACGGTTTCCATGTCTCCAGGCATTGTTTCAGCGATATCAGACCGAGGCTCTGCATGTACAAGAACTACAATTGCATTACAGGCTAGTGCAATATTACGGATTGTAGGCAGAACGCTCTCGGCTCTTGCCGATCCATCCAACGGCACCATGATTCGGTGGAACTGGGAAAATTCGGTGGTGGTTTTATGTGCTGGTATCAGAAATATGGAACCAGAACATCGCTCCAACACACAACGCGATGTCGATCCGATATGACCGGTTTCCAGTTCGTCTTTACGGCAAAACACTGAAATATCATGCCCCGTACCACAGAGGTAATTACCAATCGCAGTTGCTGATTTTCCCTCAAGTACAGTGATGTAAGTGTGAACAGTATCCATACAGTTTTTTGTGACAAGGCTTTTTAAATATTGTGTCGCTTCGCGTCGGCGTAGAGACCATTCAACAGGGTCTGACGGTGTCTCTGATTCGTGATCAGGTTCCAGCACAGTCAATAAACGTAAATTTGCATGAATGGATGTCGCGAGCGTCTCCGCGTACGGAATCACACCACTCGATACCGCAGTACCATCGAGACACACTAGTACGAATGAAAAGCTGCCCTGGCCCGCTTTTTGTAAACCGACCTCTACTTCAGCATCAGGTAATTCCACAACATCAACGTGCATTCGATTTCCTTGTTGTTGAGTCAATTGGGTGACCATCAACAGTACCTCTTGTCTACATCAGTCTATTGACAGGACAGTGCGCATCTTAAGCTGCTTTATTTGTTGCTCTAAATGCTGATTGGAATCCATAAGTTCTATCACTAGCGCAACACCAGGTGTATTTATTTCTAAATCCCGCTGCAGCCGGAACGCCTTCATCAATCGATCCAATTGTTTTTGTGTAAAGTCCACACCAGCTGGACCATCAGCGACAATTACGTCGTAATCTATAAATTCTGTAACAACCGCTTCTGCCAGGTGACTGATCTCACACATTTCGCGAAACGTATATCGTGTCGAGAAACCTACAATCTCGACTGTGTAAACAACATTAACGTCAGTCATTTCTGTTCCCTGTGTTTTCACGTGGATTGAACGACCACAGCTCGCTCATGTCGCGGTAAAGCTGTTTTTGAGCCTCGGTATCAACAGATGGTGCAACGATGGTTAGCACCACGTATTGATCTCCGGGCGATTCCCCCGACATACCACGCCCTTTCATTCGCAATTTGTGTCCGTTAGCAGTGTTCGGTGGTATGGTGAGATTGACTTTTCCAGCTAGTGTTGGGACTACAATGTTGGCTCCGAGTGCGGCCTCCCAAGGCGTAAGCAGGAGCGTAGTAGTCACGTCCCTGTCATGGAGATGAAACATATTGCTATCAGCGATGGTGAGTTCAATGTAGAGATTCCCCGCTGGAGCATCACCGATGGCAGAACCACCTTGACCACGAAGGCGAATCGTCTGCCCGTTAACCACACCCTTAGGAATCTTGATATTAACGGTTCTATTTTTGGAACGGATGCTGCCGTCCGAATGAATAGTCGGCCTGTTTATTCCAACAGGTAGGCTGACGCCGTTAAAGGCATCATGGAGAGTAATTTCGAGGCGACTGTGCACGTCCTGACCGCGCGCTGCATAGTTAGACTCTGCATGATGAGAGCGCTGGGAATGGGCTCGTTGCCCAAACAGTTCTTCAAAAAAATCACTGAATTCGCCTGGCTCTGGCCCTGTTCCTGAGAAATCACCAGGATCGAAACCTGCCTGACTGTGCCACCCTGGTGGTGGTGAAAAGCCACGACCAGAACCTGCTCCATATTGTCGCAATTCGTCGTACTTCTTACGCCTTTCAGGGTCCTTCAGGACTTGATAAGCCTCTGCAACTTTTTTGAATTGCTCTTCACCATTGGCCTCTTTACTAACGTCAGGGTGATATTTTCTTGCAAGCTTTCGATACGAGTGCTTGATTTTTTCAGCACTGGCATCTTCGGCCACGTCCATCACCTTGTAATAGTCTACGAATTCCATACCTCAGAAGCATACTGACTCTCTGAGGATCGTCATTGATCCAAATCATTCAGTTGAATTTAGTAATGACTGTTTTGGGGAATACTATTGTTCGTTAGTCCAGTAATACATTTCTATCTTGGGTTTACGGCTTCAGTGCGATGAGGACATCGTTAATCGAAATCGTAGCAATGCAATGAAAAACAAAACGGTACCAATGGCGACAATGGCAACTAGTTGTGGACAGACAACTTCAATCCCAGCACCACGGTAGATCACCGCCTGCGCGAAATGAGTGTAATGGGACGGCAGAGCTGCCTGCATCAGGTATTGCAACCAGAGCGGCATACCATCATGTGGCGAGGTGCCCCCAGACAATATGTTCATGATGACAAAGAACGGGATAGCCAACAGACTAAACTGGGGCATCGTTTTCACATAAGTTGACAATACAATACCTAGTGCAGTCATTGCGTAGAGAAACCGTGCAGTGCCGAACATTAACAGGGTCACCCACCCTGTAATCGTAACCTCTAGGAGTCCTTATATTACGACATAGAGGGACACAACCACCGCCAGCAGAATGGCTAGCGCATTTGCCCAAATTCTGGCGATCATGATTTCGCTTGATGTAACTGGCATGACCAGAAAATGTTCAATCGTTCCACGTTCGCACTCCCGAATGACCGTCACACTGGAAAGGATCAGTGAGAGCACGACCACATCGGATACCGATTGCATCACTGACATAAACCAGCTGGAATCAAGGTTCGGATTGAACTGGGTCCGTTAAGTTAATCTGATGCCGTATCCCATCGCCAATCAAGTATCTCAGGCATATCCTGGCCATGATTCACAATATAGTTTTTATGCTCGGTTAATTTGTCAGCAAGTATCTGGCGTACATCCGCGGCTATCTCGCCGAGAGCTGCGACTCGGTCAATGACTTCTATGGCCAGATGATAGCGATCTAGATTATTCAGTACCGCCATGTCGAACGGCGTAGTGGTTGTGCCCTCTTCGATATAGCCTTTAACATGCAGATTCATATGATTGGTGCGACGATAGACAAGGCGATGAATTAGCCATGGATATCCGTGATACGCAAAGATAATGGGTTTGTCAGTGGTGAAAAGGCTGTCAAAAATTCGATCGGAAATACCGTTAGGATGCACTGATTTTGGTTGCAAACTCATAAGATCAACGACATTAACAACACGTATTTTAAGGTCAGGAAAAAAACCTCTCAGAAGCTTAACTGCCGCTAGTGTCTCAAGAGTCGGTACGTCTCCAGCACAGGCCATGACAACGTCGGGCAAGCCGTCATTATCATTACACGCCCACGGCCAAATGCCAATTCCTGCTGCACAGTGCTTGATCGCTGATTCCATATCCAAGTACTGCAACTCTGGTTGCTTCCCAGCTATGATGACATTGATGAGCTGCCTGCTGCGCAGACACCGCTCAGCTATGCAGAGTAACGTGTTAGCGTCGGGTGGGAGGTACACACGGACTACGTCCGCTTTCTTGTTGGCCACATGGTCAATAAACCCAGGATCCTGATGACTGAATCCATTGTGGTCCTGTCGCCAAACGTGGGAGGTAAGTAAATAATTAAGGGACGCAATCGGACGGCGCCAAGGAATTTCACTACTTACCTTGAGCCACTTGGCATGTTGGTTAAACATCGAATCGACGATGTGGACAAACGCCTCGTAACAGGAGAAGAACCCATGGCGGCCGGTAAGCAAATAGCCTTCAAGCCAGCCTTGACATAAGTGCTCGCTGAGGACCTCCATCACACGCCCGTCAGGTGCAAGATGGTCATCGCCATCGATGATTTCTCCGCAATATGCTCTGTTGGTCACGTCGAACAGAGCGCCAAGACGGTTTGAGGCGGTTTCATCCGGTCCCATCACGCGAAAATTGCTCTCGTCCATATTGAGTGACATCGTATCGCGTAGCCACGTTCCCAATACTCGTGTCGCTTCCGCTGTTGTCGTACCGGGCTTCGAAACCTTCACTGCATAGTCTTGGAAGTCGGGTAATTTAAGATCTTTTAGTAAAGCGCCTCCATTGGTGTGCGGATTGGCACCCATTCGCCGAGTGCCCGTTGGAGCAAGCTCCATGAGCTCGGTGCGCAGACGACCATTGGTATCGAACAGTTCTTCTGGTCGGTAGCTTTGCATCCATTGCTCAAGCATCTTGACATGCTCAGGATTGTCTTGAAGCCCAGATAACGGAACCTGATGAGAACGAATAGTTCCCTCCACGGGCACACCATCAACAGTCTTCGGACCAGTCCAACCTTTTGGCGTTTTGAGAATAATCATGGGCCATCGCGGACGCTGGCTGAATCCCTCAGTCCGAGCGGATAATTGTATCTTCTGGATGTCAGCGACTGCTGCGTCCAGCGTGGCAGCCATACGCTGATGCACAAGCAACGGGTCTGAACCTTCCACAAGATAGGGTGTGTACCCGTAACCTTCGAATAAGTGTGTGAGTTCATCCTCGCCGATTCGTGCGAGCACCGCCGGGTTCGCAATTTTATAGCCGTTCAGATGGAGAATTGGCAGAACGGCGCCGTCTCGTCCAGGGTTCAGAAACTTATTGGAGTGCCAACTTGCGGCAAGTGGACCGGTTTCCGCTTCACCATCGCCAACCACGCAACAGGCGATTAAATCTGGGTTGTCGAATACTGCACCAAACGCATGAACGAGCGAGTACCCGAGCTCCCCACCCTCGTGAATAGACCCAGGTGTTTCGGGTGCTACATGGCTTGGCACACCACCTGGAAAAGAAAACTGTTTGAAAAGCTTGTTGAGTCCGGCTTCATCTTGCGAAACACTCGGATAAACTTCGCTGTACGTGCCTTCAAGGTAAGTATTGGCAACCAATGCCGGTCCGCCGTGTCCGGGTCCTGCAATATAAAGAACATTCAGATCGTGCGCTTTTATGATGCGGTTGAGATGCGCGTATATCAGATTCAATCCAGGGCTAGTGCCCCAATGTCCAAGCAACCGAGGCTTTATATGCTCTAGCCTTAAAGGTTCACGCAGCAAGGGGTTTGCCAAGAGGTAGATTTGCCCCACAGACAGGTAGTTAGCGGCACGCCAGTAAGCGTCGATTAACTGAAGCTGTGTTTGATTGAGCGGTTCGTCAGCTATTACCGTGGATCGCTCAGACATTTTCGTATTACTCTCAGATTTACCTGACAGCTGATTGGGTTTTAAATGAATCATAGAAACTTAGTGTGTCTTTTCAGTTTCGTCGCTTGTTGCGTCTTCAAACTCTGCGTCAATCACATCATCCTTGTTGCCAGGTTTCGCCCCGTCTTTTCCAGTGGCGTCTGCGCTGGTTTTACTGGATGACATTTCTTGGACACCGGCAATCAGTCCAGATAGCTTCTGCATCTGCTTTTCAATTGATTCTTTATCCTCGCCTTTGACTAATTTTTCCAACACATCGATTTCACGTTCTATCTCCTGCTTGTCCGAATCCGACAGTGAAAGGGATGAATCAACGATCAGCTGGTGGGCTATATGGTTCTGTGCATCAGCCTGATTACGTACTTCTACAAGTTCACGGAATTTTATATCGTCTGCCGCATTGTCTTCTGCGTCCTGGACCATTCGCGTAACTTCTTCTTCGGAAAGGCCAGAGGATGCTTTTATCACGATGGATTGGGATTTACCACTTGCCTGGTCTTTTGCCGATACATTGAGAATGCCGTTCGCATCGATATCAAAGGTGACCTCAATCTTAGGAGTTCCTCTGGGCGCTGGGGGAATATCTTCAAGATTAAATTGACCAAGAGACTTGTTGTCTACTGTGCGCTCACGCTCTCCTTGTAAAACATGAACAGTAACAACAGACTGGTTGTCGTCAGCTGTCGAGAAGGTTTCGGTTGCCTTCACAGGAATTGTGGTGTTTTTATTAATTAGTTTTGTCAGTACGCCACCCATTGTTTCAATACCTAGCGACAATGGCGCAACATCGAGTAATAGAACATCTTTTACGTCTCCGGCCAGCACAGCTGCCTGAATCGCCGCGCCTACGGCCACCGCTTCGTCAGGATTTACATCTTTGCGTGGCTCCTTACCGAATATGTCCTTGACCTTTTGTTGAACTAACGGCATTCGGGTTTGACCACCGACTAAAATAACGTCATCTATTTTCGAAGGTTTTAGCTTGGCATCCTCCAAGGCTGTTTTACAGGGGGTGACCGTCTGCTCAACTAAATCAGCAACAAGGGATTCAAGCTTGGCACGAGTTAATTTCATGTTCAAGTGTTTGGGGCCGGAGCTATCAGCCGTCACATACGGTAAATTAATATCCGTCTGCAAATTGGAACTCAATTCTATTTTGGCCTTCTCAGCAGCCTCTTTTAAACGCTGGAGTGCTAAAGGATCCTGGCTGATATCCATGCCTGATTCCTTGTTAAACTCCTTGATGAAATACTCCATCAATATTCGGTCAAAATCCTCACCACCCAGAAACGTATTTCCATTAGTTGCAAGTACCTCGAATTGCTGCTCACCATCGTCATCCGTTATTTCTATAATCGATATATCGAATGTACCGCCACCAAGATCAAATACCGCCACTTTCTGATTACCGTGTTTTTTCTCAAGTCCATACGCCAAGGCTGCAGCGGTGGGTTCATTGATAATTCGTTTCACCTCCAAACCGGCAATTCGCCCTGCATCCTTGGTCGCTTGACGTTGGGAATCATTAAAATAGGCTGGAACAGTAACAACGGCCTCAGAAACTGGGTGTCCCAGGTATTCTTCAGCTGATTGTTTCATCTTGCCCAGGATTCGAGCTGCAATTTCTGGTGGGGACATTTCCTTTCCTCCAGCTTCTACCCATGCATCGCCATTGTCTGCTTTAATAATTTTAAACGGCACTAAAGCTATGTCTTTCTGTACAAGCTCATCGCTATAGCCACGTCCTATTAAACGTTTGATAGCGAACAAAGTGTTTGAGGGGTTTGTAACAGCTTGGCGTTTAGCTGGCTGCCCAACTAGCGTTTCACCATCAGCGGTAAAGGCCACGACAGAAGGGGTGGTACGGGCGCCTTCGCTATTTTCTATAATTTTCGGTTGGTTATTTTCCATAACAACAACACAAGAGTTAGTGGTGCCCAGATCAATACCAATAATTTTACTCATAATAACTCCCTCTTAGAAACTTAAATAAATTATCTCGCCTGATTGGCGTTGATTAAAAAATTCATCACATGCATGATTCACATATGTTTAACTAAACAGCTGAAGAGAAAAATGCGCTAGGCAGTTCGGTAGGCGTTCTCAAATACGATTCATCATTGCTTTTTATTACACAACTTTCACACAATAGTTATATTGATACAGGTCAACCGATATTATCAATCTGACTCAATGAGACATAAACAAAGGCACTGAGGAATGCTCAAGTACATACCGAGTAGCGCCGCCAATTAAGAAGCTGTGCATACGGTTGTGTCCGTAAGCCCCCATGACAATACAATCCGCTCCTCTGTCTTGCGCACAAATCAGTATTTCCTCCCCAACCTTTTGCGCCGAACTAGCAGAATCACTCATTTCGATTTTCACACCGTGCCGCGCCAGACTATCAGCTAGTTTTATGGTTACATCGTCACCGTGTTGCTTATCCTCATACTTGGATTTAATCCTGTGTAACCAGACATTTTCAGCGGTTTTTAATATTGGCAATGCATCAAAAATTGCACGACTGGATTCTCGACTACCATCCCAGGCAACAAATACGAATTCTCCGAGGGACTTGTCTTGATAGTCTTCAGGCACTACGATTGACGGACGTGAGCTGTGGGATATAATGTGTGCGATATGTTCTTGTGCATTGCGGTTGTCAGTGTTTGTTAGTTCTGCGCTGATCAACAATACATCCACGCTTCTCACTTGTTCCATAACGGCTGCGGACACGTTGGAAAGCAAATTTTTATCGAATCGCCATTCAGGAACAAGGTTTTGAGGCTGGGTTGCATTATCGAATAGTTTCTCAAGCCTCTCTGCTCTCTCGGTTTCGACCGTCATCCGAATTTTTATGATTTCTGCCGAAACCGCAGCTTCACTTGCGTGGACAACATACGGCTCAAGAGGATGCGCAATAAAGGTACCAATCAGATGCGACCCCTGCTGATCAGCGATCCGAACTGCAGCTTTCAACAGGTGTGTCGCTTTCAATTCACTTTCAAGATAGACCAGGATTGTTTTAAAAGACATGCCAAAGTGCTCGGGCTAGGTAGCTGCCGTCAGTATGTATAAATGGCAAGCAAGCTCTTTGATCGAAATCAACTACTAGAATTAATTTTACTCTAACGTAAGAGCACGAGTATTTAGTGTGTATCGCAAACGTACTAACCCACTCACGTATCGTTACCGCATTAACTGCCTTTTTCAGTTAGAAAATCATAATCACCATTGTTTGAATAAACGCCCATAGGTGACAACTCATTGGACATGTTGCGAACATAAGCGAATACTCTGCAATAATGATTATGGTCACCAACGACAACTATGGAAACCACATTAATGAATAGTTTTGATTCCAAACAGTCGCTGCACATAGGATCCGATAAGGTACAGATTCAATCACTTGGCGTGCTATCACCACACTATCCTGTCGATACCCTGCCCTATTCGCTCAAAGTGCTACTCGAAAATCTGTTACGCCATGAGGATGGACGTAATGTCACGCGTGCGCATATTGAGGCACTGGCTAACTGGCAGCCCGATGCACAACCTGACACGCAAATCGCATTTTCCCCATCTCGTGTGGTCCTACAGGACTTCACGGGTGTACCCGCCATCGTTGATCTTGCAGCGATGCGCGATGCCATGAAGTCTCTCGGCGCCGATCCGTCACTGATCAACCCACAGATACCCGTGGATCTAGTCATTGATCATTCGGTCATGGTCGATCACTATGCGTCCCTGGATGCGCAGGACCTTAATCGAAAGCTCGAGTTCTCACGTAATCGTGAACGCTATGAATTTTTGCGCTGGGGACAGCAGGCTTTCTCACAGTTTCGTGTCGTACCACCGGGAACCGGTATCGTGCATCAAGTAAATCTGGAATACCTGGCCGACGTGGTGACGGTTGGAAATCCAGATGATACGGACAACGAGGTGTTGCTGTATCCGGACACGCTGGTCGGCACGGATTCACACACCACCATGATTAATGCGCTGGGGGTACTCGGTTGGGGAGTTGGCGGGATTGAGGCAGAAGCCGCCATGCTTGGCCAACCGATCACAATGCTGGTACCTCAGGTTGTGGGCTTCCGGCTGCATGGCTCTTTAGCGGCTGGTGCGACGGCTACTGATCTGGTTCTCACAGTTACCCAGATGCTGCGTGCGCATGGTGTGGTCGGTAAATTTGTGGATTTTCATGGTGATGGACTGTCTGAATTGTCACTAGCAGATCGAGCGACTATCAGCAATATGTCACCCGAATTCGGCGCTACCTGCGCCATGTTTCCCATCGATTCGGAAACGATCCGCTATCTGTCATTGACTGGGCGTACTGACACACACATCGAACGCGTGGAGGCATACGCACGTGCGCAAGGAATGTGGCGTAGTGATGGTGACCAGCCAGCGCGCTACAGTGACACTCTTGAACTAGACCTGGCAATAGTAGAGCCGAGTATCGCAGGGCCAAAACGACCACAGGATCGAATTGCACTCAACGAGGCTAGCCAATGCTTTAACGAGTATTTAATTGAGGTAGAGCATCTAGAGAAAACACCGCCTGAGGATGGCCAGCAGGCTGCTTTCGACAGCGAAGGCGGCCAATCCGCTTTGAGTAACGGTCAAACACCCAAGCTGCGTTCGGTACCTTTTGATCTGGATGGCACAACGCATGAATTGCACAACGGTGACGTAGTAATCGCTGCAATTACCTCGTGCACCAATACATCAAACCCGGCGGTGATGATGGCGGCTGGGCTGCTGGCTCGAAACGCACGGATTCGTGGACTAGTCACGAAACCCTGGGTCAAGACATCGTTGGCACCAGGTTCTCAAGTGGTGCCCCAATATCTTGAGGCAGCAGGCGTACTGGAACCGTTGAGAGAACTCGGTTTTCACGTCGTTGGCTTTGGATGCACCACGTGCATTGGCAACTCAGGACCACTCGACGAATCCATCAGTAAGGCGATCAAGGAAGGCAATTTGATAGCCACCGCCGTTCTCTCGGGCAATCGAAATTTTGAAGGTCGCATTCATCAGGAAGTACGGGCCAACTACCTGGCTTCACCACCACTGGTGGTCGCCTACGCGTTGGCGGGGAGTTTACGTATCGATATTGTTAACGAATCATTGGGCAACGATGCGGATGGCAAGCCGGTTTTTTTGCACGAAATCTGGCCAACGGCGACAAGCATCAACGAGGCAATCCGGCTCCATGTCTCCCCCGCCCTTTTTAAGAAAGGCTACGAAAATGTATTCGAGGGTGCTGACGAATGGAAAGCGTTACAACCGCCTCAAGGTGACACTTACGAATGGCCGAAATCTACCTACATTCGCCAGCCTCCATTTTTCGAAGGTATCAGCGCAACGCCTGAAGCTCAGGGACCGATCACTAATGCACGTTGCCTGGTCATGGTCGGTGATTCAATTACTACCGACCATATTTCACCTGCCGGAGCAATTCACCCGCATAGCCCTGCCGGTAGCTACCTGCAGAGTCTGGGTGTATCGCCAGGAAATTTCAACAGCCTGGGCTCGCGTCGTGGTAACCACGAAGTGATGATGCGTGGCACCTTCGCCAATGTCCGTTTCAGGAATCAGCTTGCTCCGGGTACCGAGGGTAGCGCCACCCGACACCTTCCCGATGGCGACAAAATGTCGATTTACGATGCCGGCATGCGCTATCAGCAGGAAAATGTACCTCTGATTATACTGGCCGGACGTGAATATGGCACTGGCTCCAGTCGCGACTGGGCTGCCAAAGGTACACGCCTGCTCGGCGTTCATGCAGTCCTGGCGCAAAGCTACGAGCGTATTCACCGCTCGAACCTGATTGGCTTCGGCGTGTTGCCGTTGCAGTTTGTCGAGGGTGAAAATGCCAAGGTGCTTGGGTTAAACGGTGAGGAGACATTTAGTATTGATTCGGTCAGCGAACGCCCGGAAATGGTTAAGGTGCATGCGACTAACCACTCAGGCAAAGTCACTGACTTCAACGTTCAGGTTCGCGTTGAAACACCGGTGGAGTGGGATTACTTTGAACACGGTGGCATCCTACACTTCGTTTTGCGCAAATTGGCTTCGGGTTGATTTAAGCACTCATAACCCTTAACGGCGAGTCAGTAACAGTGGGTCGAGCAGGCGCTCAAGCTCTTCTCGCGACAGTGTGGTCAACTCTTCTGCCACATCGATCACGGGCCGGTTTTCCCGATACGCTTTCTTTGCCACCTCAGCGGCCTTAAGGTAACCGATGTGTGGGTTAAGGGCCGTGGCCAGAATCGGATTGCGGTGCAACGCATCCGCCAGTCGCGGCTCATTGACAGTAAAGCCCGCTATGGCTTTATCGGCAAGCAAGTGGGCACTGGCATCAAGCAACGTAATGCTCTCGAGCAATCGGGTAGCAATTAGCGGCAGCATCACGTTGAGTTCGAAATTTCCAGATTGCCCAGCCAGAGTAATCGTCGCGTCATTACCAATGACCTGAGCTGCGACCATGGTAGTGGATTCTGGTATCACTGGGTTGACCTTCCCAGGCATGATTGATGAGCCTGGTTGCAAAGTGGGTAGTTCGATTTCACCAAGCCCTGCCAGTGGTCCAGAATTCATCCAACGAAGATCGTTGGCAATTTTCATCAGGCTGACCGCACACGTCTTAAGCACCCCTGAGAGCGCTACTGCTGTGTCTTGCGAACCGATGGCTGCAAACAAATTAGTCGCAGGGGAAAACGACAGTCCCGTCGATTTTTCAAGGTGTGAGCACGTCACTCTGGCAAACGTGGAATGAGTATTAACGCCGGTGCCCACAGCAGTTCCGCCCAAAGCCAGTGCCTGGAGCATCGGCTGCAGGGCTTCTAAGCGCTGAACATTATCCCGTATCTGCGCGGACCATCCGCTGAGCACTTGAGAGAACGTTACCGGCATAGCATCCATCAGATGCGTACGACCCGTCTTACATATGTTTGTTAATTCGCCAGCGCGTTCATCGATTGTGTCGCCTAGGTACCTAAGGGCTGGTATTAGTCGCAGGTGCACTGCCAGGGCAGCACTAACATGGATACAAGCTGGAATGACATCGTTACTGCTCTGACCCAGATTCACGTGATCATTAGGGCTGAGTGTTTGCGAAGTTTGCATACCTGCCAGCCTAGCTATCACCTCGTTGGCATTCATGTTGGTGCTGGTACCTGAGCCGGTCTGGAAGACATCAACAGGAAAATGGTTCATTAAACGCGGATCGGAAAGCAAGGTGTCACACGCTGTCTCAATAGCATTAGCAACGGACATTGGTAGGCAATCCAGTTCACCATTGGCCAATGCAGCGGCCCGCTTGATCTGGATAAGTCCTTTAATGAATAGCAAGGGCATCGGCTGCCCACTGACAGGAAAATTCAGTATCGCGCGTTGCGTCTGTGCGCCATATAGCGCATCAACCGGTACGTCGATATCGCCCATACTGTCGTGTTCGATGCGTGTATTCATGGTGATCAGTTTCGTAATAGATTTGTAGAACTAAATTCAGGCCAGCAACATCAATGCAGCCTGTCAGAAAATTCTGGTGATGCGGGTTGTGAATGTGCTTTCACATCGTGTTTCCTCTTTATTTCCATCGGTCCAACCGGCGTTCTAATGCATCTTTCCTTCACTTGGTTTTCCATGATTTCGGATCGATCAAGATTTCGAAAGCACATTCCAATCGCTATGGACATGAGAAAGCCAAGGTTATTGAGTAGAAGTGTCATTATCAAGTAAACAAGCACCCTAACGATTGATTGACATCAATCAATCGTTTTTTCAGCAGCGGTACAATCGATGTAGATAGGTTTTTAGCAAACTGTATCCCTTTGCCTAATAGAGGAAGTTCAAATGATTACTAAAACGCGACTCCAAGCATTAGTGGGACAGGAGTTAATTGCATCCGTTCGAGTGGTACCCATTCCCATGGAGTCATCTTGGTGTGTCGATGCAATCATACGTATGCCTATGAAGGCGGGCTCAACGACTGATACCCTAGCTAAGCAAGTTGATACCCACACCGGATCAACCACTGACAAGCTGTGCCGTTTTTCGACCATTGATCAGGCAGCAGAGTTTCTTACGAGTGTGGGTATTCGCATGTTCACTGTCGACACCAGTGATGCCATATCGTTTGTTGATTCTCAAGCCAATGAAGTCACCTATGTGGAACAGTCTGTTCGGCTGTGGGATGAGGTGGATGAAGAGCAACCTGCAGACACGTTTATTTGAGCCGGACACAGCGATAGTTTTCTAGAAATCTCCAAAGACTTTACACTAATGTATCTTATTTTAGAAAATTGAGATGACCAACAGCTCCAAAAATGTATTGCAACGACGACTGGAAAATATTCACGATCCAATTTCCAGTTTCATTCATGCGCAAACAACCACCAGCCTGCTTCTTCTGTTATCTACCATCGTCGCTTTGTGGTGGGCAAACTCAGTTTATTCGTCCACCTACCTGAATCTGGTACACACCAAAATAGGCGTATTTTGGGGTGATTATGAGATGCGAGCATCGCTCAAACACATCATAAATGATGGTTTGATGGTGATGTTTTTCTTCTTACTAGGGCTTGAAATCAAAAGAGAAGTGCTCGCCGGACACCTAGCTCAGCCAGAAAAGCGACGCATGCTGATTTTTTGTGCCATGGGTGGAATGGTTGTTCCAGCCATGATTTATTCATTGTTCAACTGGTCACTTGATTCGCAGGTTGGTTGGGGTATTCCCATGGCAACAGATACCGCTTTTGCAATGGGTGTTCTCACAATTGTGAGAACACGCATACCGGTGAGCCTTTTAGCTTTCGTTGTTGGTCTCGCCATTGTTGACGATGTTGGGGCGATACTCGTCATTGCAATATTCTACGCGCAAGGAATATCTGTTTTGCATCTCACAGGCGCGTTTACATTGGTAGCATTCTTGGCATTCGCAAACTATGCAGGCGTACGACACCCGCTCTTTTATAGCATCTTCGGAGTTTCAAGCTGGTGGATGATGCTTAAATCAGGAGTGCACCCCACAGTCGCTGGTGTTGCCGTTGCCTTCACAGTGCCAGCCAGACCCAAATTAGCATCGAGTATGCTACTGGATGGGGCGAAATCAATAATCATTGATTTACAGAAAGAAAATAAGGAGGCGGATGTGCTAGCTAGCAGGCAAAATCACAATCAAATATTAGAAGTGCGCGACTATGCAGAAAGTGCCAGCACGCCCCTGCGTCGTTGGGAAGATGCTCTGCACATGCCAGTTGCACTATTTATATTACCGCTGTTTGCGTTGACTAATGCCGGTGTAGTGATTGACTTTAGATCTTTCATCGATAGTCTCCAGCATCCCACAGGATTAGGAATTATCACTGGTCTGGTTGTCGGTAAGTTTATTGGTATATCTGGTGCCTGCTGGCTAGGCCTACGCTTAAAAATAGGTTGCTTACCTGACGATCTTAATCTGCAACACGTCATGGGTGCTTCACTGATAGCAGGAATTGGTTTCACAATGTCCACATTTATTGCCACACTGGCGTTTGAGGGGCAACCTGAACAAATCCATTACGCAAAAACATCGATTTTGATCGCGTCTATTCTTTCCGCATTTATTGGCGTGTTGTATATCTGGAGGGTTACTTCGAAAGAACATAACCAATCACTCAATTACCCGCATTAGGATCGCTTGAATAAGTTCAACCGTCGAGTCAGGGAATCGGTAGAGCGCGAGCTTAGCTGCGATGCCGTTCGTCGCAGGACTTGTCCACGCAGGGAAAGCACCAAAGCGGATGCCGCCGAAGATTTCGGCGACGCCATCCAGGTTATGGTCGAGTCGCGCCGTGCCGGTTTAGTCCTGCTGAACCTCGTCAAGGCCGAGCGCAAGCAACACGCCAAGCGCGGCGATGACCGCGAAGGCCAGTAGCACTGGAGCAGGGCCGAACCGGTCCGCTGCGAACCCGAAGAGCCCACCTGCGAGCAGTACGAGACCGATCAACGTGTTGGACAGCGCGGTGTAGCGAGCACGGAACGCATCTTCAGCCATGTCAGTTAGGTGCAGCTTGCGGCCGGCGCGCACACCCTCATAGGCTATCTGCGCGGCGAAGATAGCCGCCGCTGTGCCGAAGGATCCACCAAGGCCACCTAACGTGAGGCTGAGGGTACCCACAACAGCAAAAACCACTGAGCCGAGCGCACCAGCCGCCATTAGAGTGTGACGGCTGGAACGGTCAGACAACCGTCCCCAGACGTAGGATGCTAGCACTGAGGCAGCCGTCGACGCCATTACCAATGGTCCGAGATCGTCGAGCGCGCTGCGGCCTGAGGCGCTAGACAGCATGACAATGAAGGGCGGCGCCAGCGCGGTAACAGCCAGCGCTGCGCGTGCGGCCACGAATAGGCGAAGTTGCGTGTCAGTCAGTATTGGCTGAACAAGCGCAGCCAGCGAGCCGTCGTCGTCTGTGTCCTCAGCGTCTGCTTTCGGCTCATGCAAGGTTATGAAGATCAAAGAGGCAAACAGAAATGACATTCCCGCCACGACGATGATTGCCGCGAGCGGCGCAATGGCGACCTCGAACAGTCCCATCGCCATCATGAGACCGACGCCGAAAACGGACACTGAGGCGACCGAAGCTGCCAGACCCGTGATCGCGCCGCGCCGCCGCTTGGCGATGGTGCGCGCCAGCGCGTCCTTGTAGCTAACGGAGGAGGCAGAGCGCGCCACAGCCAGCACTAAAAGGCAGGTCAAAATCACGCCACCCGCCCACGCACCAGTCAGTAGGAGCGCCGCCGCCGCGATGCCAAGCGCTGCCAGTCCCTGCACTGCGCTTCCCAGAGCCCAGAACCGCTTGCGCTCTGGGCTGGCTTCGACCCATCGGGCTAAGGCAAGCTGCGGAAGCAGCGCGCCGGCCTCACGCACTGGCACGAGCATGCCCACCATAGCGCCAGGAGCCGCCAGCGAGGTCAGTAGCCACGACAGCACGAGTTTGGGGTCGATCAGGGCGTCCGCCGTCTTGGTTAGGGTCAGCGAAACGATATGAACCACGCCATTGCGCGCCTCGTCCGGACGCACATCCTCTGTAGCGATTCCAGTGATCTTAGCGAAGGCTGCCTTGTGTAGATCACTCATCGCAGGGCAATTTCTCCAATAGGGGTCTTCTCAATAGACTATATCATCCGCCTCAGTCTCGGGCGAGCACCCACTACCGAAATTGACTTGAAGAGCCACCAGCATTCGGTTGGGCAGAGTCAGCGCCACATCGCGGACTGTTTGTGTGGAGATAAACTGGGCCTTACCGATCATGAACAGGGACTCGTCCCTGCTGCGCCCAATAAATCCGAATTAACAAATGAGCACATTGATGTACATCAAGGTTTGTGTTTCGATCTTTGATGCTGTCATGCCGGATGAAAGGCAAAGACACTACATTTTATTTTAAAAAATAGCACAGCTTTATCACTTTATTTGGCGACATTCATGCTCGCAGCAAATCGTCCTCTGTCTGTTCGCGTTACTGACATTACCGTTCACGTTGACGCCTATCGAACTGCAGCGTCGAATTATCGACTATGCCATCGCTATGAGCGACGTTACGTTATTGAGCTGTGAAGCAGTCGCTTTCTGCATAGCGAC